>JBIJAB010000153.1:0-2634 GCA_044345975.1 Rhodoluna sp. | reverse complement strand
TCAGGGCTAGTAACAAGTGCTCTAGCGATAGCAACTCTCTGCTGTTGTCCTCCAGATAAACGGTTCCTATCAAAGTTCAATCTGTCGCCAAGTCCAAGTTGAGTTAGCATCGCAGCTGCTTTGCGCTTGGCTTCTTTAGGGCTAACACCCTGATACAAAAGTGGAGCCATGACATTCTCAATGGCTGTGGTGTTAGGAAGTAATTGGAACTGTTGAAAGACAAAGCCAATGGCTTTAGACCTAAGGCTGGTTAGCTGGTTATCAGTAAGCTCATTGGTTGAATCGCCAGCAATCATGACTGAACCTTTGCTTGGTCTATCTAGGCAACCGATTAGGTTCATCATGGTTGACTTGCCACTTCCCGAAGGACCTACGATAGCCACGAACTCACCTCGTTCAATGACTAGGTCAACTCCATCAAGGGCTGTAGTTACCTGATCGCCAACTAGATAATCTCTTCGAACCTTATCTAAGCGAACAACTTCATCAGCCATTATTTCCGGCTCCACGTGGAGGACCGAATTGAATCTCAGCAGGAATCTTTCCATCAATACCAGTGATGACTAAATCACCTGCAGTAACACCAGAGGTAATCTCAACCAAGCTGTCGCCCTTGATACCTAGAACAACTTTCACAGTTTCAACTTCTGATGCTCCACCAGAATCATTTCTAAGAATTTGAACTTCTGGTAATTCACCAATGAGAGCGCTCATAGGAACTGCTAGAACATCGTCAGCTCTTTCAACTTCAATCTCTGCAGTTGCGCTCATGCCAAATCTTGCTCCGGCTGGAATCTTCTTGACTTCAACCAGCACCTCATACTGCTTGATACCGCTAACAGAGTTAGCAACCTGGCCGATAGATATAACAGCACCTTCAAAGACAGCATTGATGGCATCGAGTTCAATAGTTGCCTTCTGGCTTAGATCCAAAAGGTCTGCATCGTATTCGCTAGCAAAGACAGAAACGATTGGCTTGTTGCTACCGATAGAAACTACTTGACCCGAGGTTCTTAGACCTTCTGCTGTGTCAACTGTTCTGACAACTCCAGCTGATTGGGCTGTGACTCTGGTGTTTAGCCCGAATTGATTTCTATAGGTAAACAAAAGATCACCATCGGCAACTTTGTCACCAACTGAAACTTCAATGCTGCTTATTTCAAGGCTCACCCCAAACTGAGCAGGGATTGCTATCGAACCATTGGCTGCTAACTGCACAGGCTGTTCACTTGGGCCGTAGGCCAGTAGCTGAGTTTCTGCTAGCTGCCCATTGGCAGACACAGTCTTCACAACAGATGTTGGGGTGACCTCATAGGTTTCAAAGTTAGATTCTCTAGTGAGAACTCGATTGGTTATTAGACCAATCACAACAACCAGCACCAACGCTATGGCGGATAACCAGATCCAACGCTTTTTACTCATCTAACTAGTTCTCCCTGATGTCTTGATTTCTACCCCTAATCTCTCACATAAACCCGAGAGTTACCTGCTAGAAGGCCTGCCTGTGAACTTTGCACAGGGCCCTGCAAGCAAGGCTAGAGTGGTTCTCCGTAGTATTTGACTATGCCAATAACAATCAGACCACTGGAACTGCGGGATGCCGATGAGTGGAACATTCTTTGGGCTGGCTATCTCGAGTTCTATGAAGCAGAGATAACTAAAGAGCAGACCCATCTGACCTGGCAAAGACTCAACGAACCTTCTTTTGATATGCACGGGTTAGTTGCTGAGCTAGATGGAGAAGTAGTTGGCATTGCCCACTACTCCTTTACCTATTCCACTTGGACTAAAGCACCTCACCTGTATCTTGAAGATCTGTTTGTTGATCCAGAGCATCGAGGTAACGGCATTGGTAAGGAACTTATCCTCGCTCTCGAAGAACCAGCCAAGGCAAGAGGTTCTGAGAAGATTTACTGGGAAACTCATAAAGATAATAAGGTGGCTAGATCTCTATATGAAGGGATAGCTGAGCTATCTGAGTTTTTGACCTATAGCCGAGAAGTGAAGTAGTTCGCTCTAACGTTAACCCTGCTCTAGTACTCTATGCATAGAGATTTTGAAAGGTATTAGACCATGGCTAAAACATTAGGTAAGTCAGTAGCAGAGTTTTCTGGCACTGCACTTCTCGTTTGTGTTGTTGTTGGCTCTGGCATCATGGGCACTAATCTTGCAAGCGATGCGGGCATAGCGCTTCTGATAAACACAATCTCAACTATTTTTGCCCTAGTGCTTTTGATATTTGTTTTAGCACCTGTAAGTGGTGCTCACTTTAACCCAGCCGTTTCTCTTGTTGAGTTATTCAACAAGAACCTAAAACCTTTTGAAGCAATCTCATACTTATTTGCTCAGTTTACTGGTGCCATTTTTGGTTCAATGCTTGCAAACCTAATGTTTGATCTAGAAGTGCTTCAGATCTCAACAAAGATTAGAAATAGTCCTGGAATGTTAGTTGGAGAGATAATCGCCACAGCAGGACTAATCACAGTTATCGGAGTGCTATCAAAACGTAATCAAGGAACACTTATTCCAGTAGCTGTTGCAGCCTGGATCGGTTCTGCTTACTTCTTTACTTCTTCAACTTCATTTGCAAACCCTGCTGTGACAGTGGGACGTATCTTTAGTGACAGCTTTGCA
>JBIJAB010000152.1:0-2635 GCA_044345975.1 Rhodoluna sp. | reverse complement strand
AGAGCAAAAGTGCCTGCTTTACCTGAGTAGCTAACAGGAAGTGGGCCGTAGCCGACCTTAGCCAAGATAGGGAGTGTGAAAAACAGCATGAAATCTCTGCCCACGATTACAAATACCAACCACCAAGGCACCTTGTCGGTAATGGCTAGGCCTAACAGTGATGCCAGAATGAATAATCTGTCTGCTGCAGGATCAAGAAGCTGACCTAACCTGGTCATCTGATTCAGTTTGCGAGCTAGATAACCATCCAACCAGTCCGTGAAGCTTGAGAAGGCAAGAACAGAGAATGCCAGAAGATTTTCATCAATCAGGATTAGCCATAGAAACACTGGAACTAGAGCTAAACGCAGAGCACTCAAGGCGTTAGGCCAAGTGAGCACTTTTTCGCTCAACTGTAGATTGCTATCTGCCATGACTTTCCTAAATGCTTCCTTGTGCTTCTCTAGCGCTTACGCTTTTCTCTTACTCGCATACCTAGTTCGATTGGCGAACCTTCGAAACCATAGGTTTCACGAAGTCTTCTAATGATAAATCTTCTATAACCTGGGTCCAAGAATCCAGTTGTAAAGAGAACGAACTTAGGTGGACGAGAGCTGGCTTGGGTTGCGAACAGGATTCTAGGTTGCTTGCCACCACGGACAGGGTGTGGGAACTCCATTGCCAACTCCTGGATGAAAGCATTTAGCTTTCCAGTAGGAATTCTGGTATCCCAAGAGTCAAGTGACACTTCAAGAGCTGGAACAAGCTTTTCTAGATGGCGACCTGTTTTAGCAGAAATGTTTACTCGAGGAGCCCAAGCAACGTGAGCTAGGTCTTGTTCAATCTCTCGCTCAAGGAGTTCTCTTCTGTCTTCATCTAGGTTGTCCCACTTATTGAAAGCAAGTACAAGAGCACGACCTGACTCAAGTGCCATGTCAACAATACGAATATCTGCTTCGCTAATCTTTTCTGTCACATCTAATACAACAACTGCAACTTCAGCTCTTTCAAGAGCAGAAGCAGTTCTTAGTGATGCATAGAAGTCAGCTCCTTGAGCTAGATGCACTCTTCGTCTGATACCAGCGGTGTCAATAAAGCGCCAAATTTTTCCGCCCAGTTCTACTTGCTCGTCAACTGGATCTCTAGTTGTTCCTGCAAGATCATTTACAACTGCACGTTCTGAACCCACTGCCTTGTTTAGCAGCGAAGATTTACCAACGTTAGGTCTACCAATGATGGCAACCCTTCTTGGCCCACCGAACTCTTGTTTAGCAACTGCTGAGATTTCTGGCAAAACTGCGATTACCTTATCCAAGACATCGGCAACTCCCCTACCGTGCAGAGCAGAAACTGGGTGAGGTTCACCCAGTCCAAGTGACCATAGTGAAGAAGCTTCTGCTTCCATACGCTCATCGTCTACTTTGTTAGCAAGAAGGAACACTGGCTTCTTGCTTGCTCTAAGCATTTTCACTACTCGTTCATCGGTAGCTGTTGGACCAACGGTTGCATCAACTACGAATAGAACCGCATCAGATAGCTCAACTGCGATTTCCGCCTGGATTGCTACTGACTTATCAATACCTTTAGCATCGGCTTCCCAACCACCTGTGTCAACAAGAGTGTATTTACGACCATTCCATTCAGCTTTGTAAGAAACTCTGTCACGGGTAACGCCAGGCTTATCTTCAACAACTGCCTCTCTGCGACCGATGATTCGGTTTACTAGGGCGGACTTACCAACGTTAGGTCGACCAACAATAGCTAGTACTGGCAGAGCTGGAAGCAGAACTGGCATACCATCGGCGGCACCAATCTGCTCAAGAACTTCGATGTCTTCTTCGTCTAGTTCATATTCGTTAAGGCCGACGCGAAGGGCGTTTACTCTCGCCTCTTCCTCTTCAGACGAGATCGAGTTAAGACGTTCAATGAACGCAGGGTCTAACCCTTCTTCATTAAATTCTTGTTCATCCATCTTTGCCTCTAACTATTTGTTGACTACAAGCTCAATAACAGCGCTAACAGTCTGATCAAAATCTAGTTCCGAGGAATCCACCAGGTGAACTCCTTCAGCAGGCAGGAGAAAATCCACTACCTTGGAGTCGTTTTGGTCGCGTTTAGTAACTTGATCGGCAACAATGGTGCCTTCAGGAAGTTCAGCGGAACGTCTTCCTAGTCTAACTTCTTCACTGGCAGTTAGCAGAATGCGAGTTTTAGCCTCCGGGAAGACCTTTGTGGTGATATCCCGACCTTCGACGATTACCCCTGGCAGCCCTGATTCAAGGACAAGTTCCCTAGTTAGGGCAAGCATGTACTGGCGAACCTGCGGCAAACCAGCAAACTGGCTAACCACCTCGCCAACGCTTGGGTTTCTAATCTCATAGGTGACATCCTGCTGGCCGACTCTGACCCAATAGTCTTCTGGGTCTAAGGAAATCGCGTAGTCAAAGCTAGCTTTGATTTCTTCAGCAGATCTATTGGCCACCTCTAACCCAAGGTTCAAAATTGCATAAGTAAGAGCTCGATATGCAGCCCCAGTGTCCAAATAACCAAAACCCAAGTCCCTGGCACAAGCTTTGCTTACACTCGATTTACCCGATCCTGCTGGTCCGTCAATAGCAACGATATGCATTTAGCCCGCCATCCGCCAACCATTAGC
>JBIJAB010000026.1:0-9782 GCA_044345975.1 Rhodoluna sp. | reverse complement strand
AGGGCTATAAGCCCAATAGACTTCACTAGAAACAACGGCGAGGGTTACAAATCGTAACCGTAATCGACGGGGTCAAGGCTTTAGGGCCAGGGTTCCTCGCGTAACACGCTTGAGTTGAACACCTAAAAGAAATGGAAAACTCATGTCAGAGAACAAACTAGTAGGCGAATTCCGTACCAGCTTTGGTAAAGGATCAGCCCGTAAGTCAAGAGCAGCAGGAAGAACTCCAGCAGTTATCTACGGTCACGGCTCTGAGCCACGTCACATCACACTTCCAGCCCACGAGATTGCACTTGTGCTTCGTCACAAGAACGCCATCATCGAGCTAGAACTTAACGGCAAGAAGGAAACTGTTCTAGTGAAGAGCGCATCTAAGGATGTTGTTACTCAGATCATCGAACACGTTGACCTTGTTGAAATCGTCAAGGGTGAAAGAGTTCACGTTGAAGTTCCAGTGCACGTTGTTGGAGAGTCAATGTCAGGAACTGTTATCGATCTAGAGCACAAGACTCTAAAGCTAGAAGTAGATGCAACCACCATTCCTGAGTACGTTGAAGTGGTCTTCAACAAGGAAGGTCTTGGCTTCCACGTAACAGCTAAGGACATCGTTCTTCCTGCTGGTGCAAAGCTGGACTTCGCTCCAGATGAGCTAATCGCATCTGTAGTTGGAACCGGTGCTGGTGCATCAAGCGATGCTGAAGCTCCTGCAGCAGAAGCACCAAAGGCAGAGTAGTTATCTCTACTAAGACTTATCTAATAGTCGGGCTCGGTAACCCTGGGCCCGACTATTCTCACAACCGGCATAACGTCGGGCAGATGGTCTTAGACATTCTCGCTCAAAGAACCAGTGCAACATTCAAACTACACAAAGCTCATGCCATGGTTGCCGAAGGCAAACTAGGAGTTGGCTTTGATGCACCAAAGCTAGTGCTTGCTAAATCACTCGGATACATGAACACCTCGGGTGGACCTGTCTCAGCACTTCTAAAGTTTTATGATCTCAAGCCAGAGAACCTAATAGTTATTCACGATGAACTAGACATCGATGCAGCCACTCTAAAGATCAAGTTCTCCGGAGGACACGGTGGTCACAACGGGCTGAGAGACATCATCAGTGCCATAGGTAATGACTTCATCAGACTAAGAGTTGGTATTGGTCGTCCACCTGGTCGCATGGACACAGCAGACTTTGTCCTCCAAAACTTCAGCTCAACGGAGAAACAAGAGCTACCAACCACACTTGAAATAGCAGCAGACATGGTTGAGGCAATAGCAGCCCTTGGCTTAGCTGAAGCTCAACAGAAATATCATTCCCCGAATTAGTAAAAGCCCATCTAGGAGACCCGAACATGATTCGCACCGTTAGTAAAGAGATGGGTGACTATCACTTCAGCATCAAGTTTGATTCTGAATCTGATGTATACGAATACAACAAAGACGGTGGAGGAGAATGTGTCCATGATGTCCACCGTCAACTTATTCAGATGTGGGCAACGGATCTTGGCTTCGTTGAGGGGGAAGATTTGTTCACCTTCGTAGAAGGCAAGGTAGAAGAGGGTCACGGTGAAAGTCTCGTAGCCTTGGTTGAAAGAGTAACTACGCCAAGGTTCTCTTATATGAGCGGTGATGAAATCGAAGATTTTCTTAACAGAGGGTCTGGAAACTCTTAAAGAGTTGCCATCAGGTTGCCTCTAATTGGTTACCTGAATGCTTGAAGCTGCTTCCAGAAGATACTTCTTGTTCTGCTCTAGACAGCCTTCATTCCAGTAATCAACAACAATTCCATTTACGTATAGAGCCGCAGTCATAACTTCAGGATCACCCTCGTTAGGTTCGTAGCAGTCATAGAGCAACGGATAACCCTCTAGAGAGGTTTCAAGGTATTCATACGGGCCACCACTCTTACGCTGTTCGATAGAAGAGAGCCAAGCTTGATCTTTGTCAATCTCAGGGGTGTAATAGTTGACGTCTGAATAATGAACTTGTGGGCCAATACCGATAAAGGTTTCTCCCATCCAATTTCCTACAGAATCGCCAGTGCAGTAAAAGGTGCTTGGGTCTATACCTTCTTCAGAAGGAGCACCACCTTCGGCTAACAAGCCATAATCTGCTTGCAGTTGAGGAAGTTCACAACTCGTAGGCAAGGCGGCAGTCCTCTCCTTGTTGTTGTTTGCAAACATCTGGAAGGCAAAGAGTCCACCAGCAATGACCAGCACTGAGGTAATAGTTATCAGCATGGCTCTAAGGAGCTTAGGGGAGTTCGCTTTAAGGCTTGCAGCTGTATCTTTTGGTTCCATTGACTCACCTTTGCTCTTTGCTGTAGAAACATTTTGAGTTTACCTTTGCATACCTAGACATAGACTTGATGACATGGACGCGATTAGAGTTTCTGAGGGGTGCTCGCGCCTTGTCGCACGCGTTTCAGATGCATATCCCTTCGTCCAGGTCAGCAAAGGCCTATCAAACAAGCGTTTAGAGGTGGTTGCACCTACAGGGGCACAACCCTGGATCTTGAGCTCCATTGCTGATTTGCGTAAGTCTAAGAAGCTATCTCAGCAAGCTCTTATAGTCGTTAGCTCAGGTCGAGAAGCCGAAGATCTGGTTGAGTTCCTCTCCGCTACTAACCCAGAAGCCGAGATTCTAGAGTTTGCCTCCTGGGAAACCTTGCCACACGAGAGACTATCTCCGTCTGCTGAGACTGTTGGTAAGAGACTCAAGACCTTGCACAGACTCAATCAACTCAACAAAGAAAAGAGCAATAGCCAGGTCTTTGTTATTGCCTCGATTAGAGCAGCATTACAACCAGTTGTTTTAGGACTTGCTGACTATCCACCACTGGAACTAAAAGTTGGGGGAGAGTATTTACTTCCAGAACTGACTCTGAAGCTAGTTGAGATTGCTTATCAAAGAGTGGACATGGTTACTAAGCGTGGAGAGTTTGCTGTTCGAGGAGGAATTTTAGATATCTTCCCAACTACTTCTTCACACGCCATAAGGCTTGAGTTCTTTGGCGATGAGCTTGAACAAATGAGAGAGTTCAGCGTTGCTGACCAAAGATCTCTAGACGGCAGACCAAATGAAATCGCTATCTATCCAGCCAGAGAAATCATCATCACCCCAGATGTTGCCTTAAGGGCAAGAGAAATGGAACATGAGTTTCCAAACCTCTCAACCATGCTTGCCAAGATTGGTCAAGGCATCCCAGTTGATGGCATGGAGTCTTTAGCTCCAGCACTGGTAAGTTCCTTAGGTCAGGTATCTGATTACCTAGCTAAAGATGCTTATGTTGTTTTGCTTTCTCCTGAGAAAGCAATGGCGAGAGCTGCCAACCTCATTGAAACAAATGAAGAGTTCCTCCATGCTGCTTGGGATGCAGCATTAGAAGGAGCTAAGGCACCTATCGATCTAAGTGCTGGAGGATTCAAGACTCTGCATGATTTCACGGTTGCTCTTGAGGGCAGACAACTAATTAGCATCTCAGCATTCCTGGCTGATGAAACTCAACAGATCTCACTGAATCTTCTAGAGATACCTAACTTCAAGGGTCTAGATGTTGAACCAGTTGATTACATCGCTGACCAGTTAGCTAACGGTCAACAGGTAGTTATTGCATCCCCTGGTCATGGAACAGCAGAACGTATTGCTGAACTGCTTCATGCCGCCAAGGTGCCAGCCAGAGTCGTAGAGGAACTACCTGAATCGATAACCAGTATCGATCAGAAGGCAACTGAAGTTCTTTTGATTCAAGCTCCAATCAGAAAGGGCTTCGCATCCAATGATGCCAACTTGATTCTGCTAACCGATAGCGACTTCTTTGGTCGAGGTGCTGGTTATAACCAAGCGAAGCGTCCAAGACTTGCTGCTAAGCGTGGTCAGGCTGTTGATCCTCTAGCTCTAAAGGCAGGTGACTATGTTGTTCATGAAATTCACGGCATTGGTCGCTTTGTTGAGATGGTGCAAAGACAGATGGGTGTTGGTGTCTCAAAACACACTAGAGAGTATCTGACTATTGAATATGCTCCATCAAAACGAGGACTTGCAGGAGATGTTCTTTACGTTCCAACCGATCAGTTAGATTTCCTCACTAGATATGTTGGTGGGGAAGCACCGGTGCTATCAAAGATGGGTGGCTCTGACTGGTCCAAGGTCAAAGGCAATGCTAGAAAAGCTGTCCGTAAGATTGCTATTGACCTAGTGAAACTGTATTCAGCAAGAATGAATGCCAAAGGACACGCCTTCTTGCCTGATACAGCTTGGCAAAGAGAAATGGAAGACAGCTTCCCATTTGTTGAAACACCAGATCAACTAAACACTGTTGAAGAGATCAAGCGGGACATGGAAAAACCAATTCCAATGGACAGGTTAGTTGCCGGAGATGTTGGTTACGGTAAGACCGAGATAGCCATTAGAGCGGCTTTCAAGGCTGTTCAAGATGGCAAGCAGGTTGCAGTTCTAGTTCCAACCACACTGCTAGTTAGACAACACGTTGAGACCTTCATAGAACGCTTTGCTGGCTTCCCAGTGAATGTAAGAGCGTTATCTAGATTCCAAACCGCCAAAGAATCTAAAGAAACCATTGCGGCTCTAGCAACCGGTGAAGTTGATGTTGTGATTGGAACGCACAGGCTGCTATCAAGTGGAGTGAAGTTCCGAGATCTAGGACTCATCATCATTGATGAGGAGCAACGCTTTGGTGTTGAGCACAAAGAGAAACTAAAGGACATGAAAACCAATGTTGATGTGCTCTCAATGTCAGCTACACCTATTCCTAGAACTCTAGAGATGGCCATTACAGGCATTAGAGAGATGTCTACTCTGGCGACCCCTCCTGAAGAGCGTCACCCGATATTGACATACATCGGCCCATACAATGACAAGCAGGTAGCAGCTGCTATCCATAGAGAACTCATTAGAGAAGGCCAGGTCTTCTTTGTTCATAACCGAGTGGAGTCCATAGATAAGGTTGCATCTCAGCTAGCTGAACTAGTCCCTGAAGCCAGGATTGCAGTTGCCCACGGTCAGATGAACGAAGGTCAGCTCGAGCAGGTAGTTATTGACTTCTGGGAAAGACGGTACGACGTCTTGGTTTCAACAACAATCATTGAAGCAGGTATTGATATTCCTAATGCCAATACTCTGATTGTTGACAGGTCAGAGAACTTTGGTCTATCCCAGCTACACCAAATCAGGGGAAGAGTTGGTAGGTCTAGAGAACGTGCTTATGCATACTTCTTGTATTCACCAGATAAGCCTCTATCTCCTTTTGCTTTAGACAGGCTCTCTACCATTGCAGCTAACAATGAACTTGGTTCGGGTATGCAGGTGGCTCTCAAGGACTTAGAGATACGTGGAGCAGGAAATCTTCTAGGTGGAGAGCAATCAGGTCACATTGCAGGTGTTGGTTTTGATCTATACCTACGAATGATTGGTGAAGCAGTTGATGAGTTCAAGGGAATCAAGCATGAATCACCAGCAGAACTAAAACTAGAGATACCAATTGATGCTCACATTCCTATTGAATACGTTGATTCAGAAAGACTAAGGCTTGAGGCTTATCACAAGCTATCTGCAGCTAGCGGTGAGCTAGGAACAAGGGCACAGTTAGATGCTATATTCCAAGAACTAGAAGATAGATATGGAAAGGCTCCTCAGTCTGTAATCAACTTGATTGATGTCACAGAGCTAAGACAGCAATGCAACAGGTTGAATCTGAAAGATGTGATTATGATCGGAAATCAGTTCAAGCTAACTCCAGTTGAACTAACCGAAGCTCACCAGATTCAACTAAGTCACACTTATCCAGGACTTAGATATCTGGCTTCTTCCAAGCAGCTATCCGTGCCAGCACCTAAAGACTCTAAGGGAGAGAGTCTTGAGAATAGAGCTCTGATTGATTGGGCTTGGGTTTTCCTAGCTCAGGTTTTTACTTCGCCTCAATAGCAAGTGTTAAGCCAAGTGCTGAGAGCAGTTTCACTTGTGTAGTAAGTGTTGGGTTGGCTTTACCCTGCTCGATGTGACAAACATCCCTAGTGCTAATGCCTACAAGCTTGGCGAGAGCACGTTGTGATATTTGAAGCGAAGATCTGCCTTTCTTTACGGCATTAGCAAGAGCTAGCCTTTGAGCACGCTCTTCAAAAGCCAGAGTCAGCGCTCGATTGAATTCATGATCTTCTGGTCTCCAGTTAGCCATTAGTTCGCGGTCGTGTTCTTCTTGGTTCAACAACTCAGGAGAATTCTTTGTTTTCATATATGAAATCATCTAATGACCTCCCCTAAAAGTCAACAACACTTTCCTAGCCTGTGTTATGGCTAGTGATTGGGGTCGGCCACCACCGAATTTCATCTTGTTGTAGCAACCGATAAGAAGAACTCCTTCGGGCTCAAAAGCACAGAAGACTCTGACCAGCAGTTTCTGGCTTCCGGACGCAAACGTGCTTTCAACACCGGCTTTCTTTAGAACTGAATGCACGCTGCCCCCAATTCTGAATTCCCATAGCCCTCGGCCGAGAGGCTTTAGCCAAGATGTCTTGGCTAAAGCTGGTCCTCCACTAATCAGGATGTTGATTACCAAAAGGCGAACTACCTGCTGGATAAGAACTGGCAGATCTGCCTCTTGCCGCAAATACTCTCGGGTGTATTTTGCTGAACTCGACTCTGGCATTCAGCAAGGGTAGCCAAATCGTTCGAGCCCTGCTCTAGTTATCCCCACACTCTCTGCCAAACTAGCACCATGAGCGAACTAGACAAACTAATCCAAACAGCCAACACTCTTAGATCTCCAGGAGGGTGTCCTTGGGATGCTGAACAAACCCATGAGTCTCTAGTTCAATACCTTCTTGAAGAAACCTATGAGCTTATAGATGCCATTGAGTCAGGCACTAGAGAGGATGTCTTAGAAGAACTGGGTGATGTTTTATACCAAGTTGTTTTCCACTCAGATTTAGCTCAATCAGGTTCTCTAGGAGAACCCTTCAACATCGAAGATGTTGCTAAGTTCACCAGAGAAAAGATGGAGGGTAGACACCCTCACGTATTTGGCACCCCTGAAGAACTTGAGAAATACAAAGCCAACACCGGTGATGATGTGATGCTCAACTGGGATAACCACAAGCAAAAAGAGAAACCAGAAAGAGCATCAGTACTAGACGGTATACCTCCAGCACTACCTGCTCTAGCACTAGCTAGCAAAGTAATAGGTAAAGCCCAGAAGATCAACCTCTTAGACAAAGACACCCAGTCACCGATCCAACTACAGGATGAAGAACAACTAGGGGCATTGCTCCTAGCCATAGTTCAAGCAGCTAAGACCAACAACCTAGACCCTGAAAGAGCCCTAAGAACAGCAGTTAGAGACCTATCTGATGACATCAGGAAAGCAGAAGTCCTATCTGCTAGTGATGCTGGGGTTATTGGGGTTGAGGAGTTCTAAGCCAAATATCCAGACCAAGTTGGATATGGCACCACTTCTGACAATTTAGGTTCAACACTCCAAATGTGTTCAAACATTTCGGCCACCCAGTCAGTTCTGTTCTCGACGTGCTCTTGCCTCCAGTTCGGATTAGAAGTCAAGTCGCGGGTGATTTTGTAGTTAGAGTCTCCGTAAATATCATTTTTTTCACTCTTTGGCTTTTGTTGAGCCTCGATGTTTAATCTAGAGTCCAATAAACTCAAGTTTCCGATGGAGGAGATAACACTTTCGTATTCATCGTAGAGTGTTGAATTCCCGGAGAACAACTCTGCCTTCCAAGCATCAGTTGCAGTTTGAGGAGCAATGTGCTCTAGATGAATTTTTCCAGAAATCGTGTTTGCATTGTCCGCATGTGGAGCTTCTCGACGATTGATTGCGTGCAGTATTGCCTTGCCAATAAATCCTGAGTCACCTTCATTCTTGAGGTAGCGATGAACGTTGAATTCAATACTCGCGATCTTCTCTTTTAGAAGCGTAAGTACATAAGATGTTGGTTCTCCGTTTCGCATGTCATTGCATCGAAGCTGGAAAAAGTCTTCGAGCTGCTGTGCATTTAAACCTGCCATGTGATATCTGAAACACAAGACATAAAGCAATCTAACTGCCTCATCGAACTCCGATTGAGTCGCTGAAGACCTGTACAAACCAATCATAAAGATTCGGTGGCTCTTGGTAAATCCGTGCAGCGCGGTTAGGTGATAGCCGCTGTCGGTTGTGGTCCCAGGTGAGATTATTCTCTGGTACTGGTGGGATGCAGCAATTAAGTCCGACCAGAACTCTTCGGCCAAGGCTGGACTTCTGTCTCCAGAAGGATTTTTGATTCTCTTGGATACGAACTCAACTACCTTCTTCTTAGTCACCTTATGAACGTCTGTTGCCACTAGGTAATGCCTTAGGAAGGTTTCAGGATCTTCGACATTCTCTGAGATTGTTGACCATTCCTCAAAAATTTGGCCGTGCAGAGCTTTCTGTTGAGGCTCGGTCAGACCAATACTTCTCGCGCTCATTACCTCTCCACGAACTAAATCGCTAGGGCCTAATGCGACACCTCTGTTGTTCAATGTCAAGAAAATCTCGAGGGATTCATTCATAGATCTAGTTGAGACATGTAGAACCAAGAATTTCTTCAGCAGACTCTCTTGAAGTAGGTGGACATAGCGCAACTTTGCATCAGGTCCCTCGATGTTTTCTAGTTCGGCTCTGACTAGTTCACGAATGTGCTTTACGGCTTTCCTAAAGTTTAGAGTGAGCGGGTTCCCTCTTTCAGGAATCACAATCTGATCGTCTGGCAATGGGATTACATGATCGAAAAATAGAGGCTTTATAAACCTATTGGATATGAACCTTGGAGTAGATGGATCCCCATTCGCCACCAAGAATTCCCATGATTGAGATGCAACGTGTACAGGAATTCTTCCAGGTTCCACAATTCTGTCTGAACCGAGTTTTGAAACCGCGTCTCTAAATGCCGCAACCGTTATGTACGAAGTTGTGAGCCTCTGTTGGCCATCGACTACAGATGCCGTTTTCTCGCCGTCAGATTGGAGAATGAGTGTTCCGAAAAAATGTGTTTCTCCGGAGGCTGCCGTTTCCTTTAGATCTGAGAAGAATTCATCAATCTCATCTTTGGTCCAAGCATATGTACGTTGGTAGTCCTCAACATAAAGCAGGTCATATTCAGTGATTACTGAAAATAAAGGTTTTGCGTCCATGATTCTCCTTTTGACCCCAATTGGAAAAGGTCTCGGATCATTGGATCATGGCAAGTGATCTCGTGTCAAGATCTAGGGCCCTATCGTTATGTGCCAAACTTGACCCATGGCTAAAGACATAAACCCACCTAGAGGTATGAGGGACTTCCTGCCTGCCGAAAAGGCAAAGCGGGAGAGTGTTTTAGGGGTTATTAAAGGTGTTTATAGCTCTTTTGGTTTTCAGGAGGTTGAAACACCTGCTTTGGAGAACCTAGATCGTTTGACCTCAGGTCAGGGTGGGGATAACGAGAAGCTTGCCTATCGGGTTATGAAGCGTGGGGCTGAACTAGATAGTGCCTTAGAGTCTTTGGAATCAGTTGATGTCTTGGCAGATCTTGGTCTTCGATTTGATCTAACTGTTCCTCTGACTAGGTTCTATGCAACCAACAGATCTTCTCTGCCTACGGTCTTCAAAGCTATTCAGATGGGTCCAGTATGGAGAGCAGAAAGACCACAAAAGGGTAGATACCGTCAGTTTGTGCAGTGCGATATTGACATCATTGGTGATGACTCTGTTCTTGCTGAGATTGAACTACTAAATGCTTCTCTTGCTGCTTTAGATG
>JBIJAB010000151.1:0-2645 GCA_044345975.1 Rhodoluna sp. | reverse complement strand
CCTAAGCAGCTTTTCCTAAACGGAGGCTCTAAGCCAGCTGCTCACGCCCCTAAGCGCAAAGCCCACACAGATGTTCAGGTTGACTCAGGTAAGCATCTAGCTGCTCAGATGCAGGCAACCGTTGTGAAGATTGCAGTAGCAGAGGGCGAAAAGGTAGCAGCAGGTCAGCAGCTACTAGTTCTTGAAGCCATGAAGATGGAATCTCCTCAGAACGCAGTCAAAGACGTAGTCATCAAAAAGATCCACGTAGCAGTCGGGGCAACAGTTCCTGCTGGCACCATGCTAATTGAATTCGAAGAGTAGCCTGCGAAAAGTCAAGACTTCTATTTCTGGGATTGCCTCGCATGAAAAAACTTAAATTCTAGGACAGCCACATGAAACTCAGACCTCTGACATTTGCAGATGAAACACAGGCTCTGCAAGCACATTCAGAACTTGCTGCTGACAATTTTGAATTTCTCCTTGGCTACACAGAGGGTATGGAATGGTCTGAGTATCTTCAGATTCTCGACAAGCTATGTGCTGGAACTAATTTGCCGGAAGGGCGAGTCCCTGCAACATTTCTGATTGCTGAAAATGATGGTGAACTAGTTGGCCGAACCTCTATCAGACATGAGCTAAACGACTTCCTTTTTACCGTTGGCGGGCACATCGGATATGGAGTACTACCGAACTACCGCAGACAGGGCTTCGCGACAGAAATCTTGAAACAGTCACTTACCTTTATCAATCAACTAGGGATTACAGAAGTACTAGTCACTTGCCTTGAGGGCAACGTTGGCTCAAAGAAAGTCATTCAATCCCAGGGTGGAATTCTAGAAAACAAAGTTGAGTATGAAGGTGCTTTTTGGGAAAGATACTGGATTACTAGAGTCGATAAAAAGGACTAAACCCTAAACATTAGGCACATGTAAGGCACGTGCAGCATCAGTAATAGATGTTGAGATTGATGGGTAAACAGCAAAGGTCTTTGCTACCTGATCAACGGTCAATCTGTTTTCAACTGCAATAGCGATTGGGTAAATAAGCTCGCTTGCCTTAGGGGCGACAACAACTCCACCAATAACGGTTCCACCAGGCGATGCGATCAACTTGATGAATCCATCCTTGATGCCCTGAAGTTTTGCTCTTGGGTTTAGTTCTAGTTCAATCTTGTGAACAGTTCCTGCAATCTTGCCTTCAAGAACATCTTTCTCCGACCAACCAACTGAAGCAATCTCAGGAGCAGTGAAGACGTTAGCAGCAACATTTCTAAGTTCTGTTGGAACAGCAACATCTCCTAGAGTATGGAACACAGCTGTTCTTCCCTGCATGGCTGATACTGAGGCAAGCGGTAGGAATGTGGTGCAATCCCCTACTGCATAAACATTTGCTCTAGAGGTTCTGGCAACCTTATTCACAATCACATGGCCTGATTCAGTTAGCTGAATACCAGCTTCTTCCAAACCCAGATCTTTTGTATTTGGTATTGAACCAACGGCCATTAGACAGTGAGAACCTTGGATAACTCTGCCATCGGCTAGTTTGACCTCAACGCCAGATCCGGTGTTAGTCACACTTTCTGCTCTGGACTTAGAAAGAACCTGCATGCCATTTCTGATGAAAACTTTTTCAATCAAGGCGGCAGCATCATGGTCTTCACCTGGCAGAACTGTATCTCTTGAAGAAACCAGTGTGACCTTAGAGCCAAGACCAAGATAAGCTGATGCAAACTCTGCTCCAGTAACACCAGAACCAACAACAATCATGTGTTCAGGTAATTCAGTGAGGTTATAGAGATCTAGCCAAGTGAGGATTCTTTCACCATCGGGGATGGCTGAAGAGAGGGTTCTTGGATGAGCACCAACTGAAACAATGATAGTCTTGGCTTCTACTCGCTCTTGCTTACCGTCGTGGGTAGTGACAATAACGTGGTGATTGCCTTCAAGCTTTCCTGAGCCATGAATCAGACGAACACCCATGTCTTTTAGTGATTGGGTCATATCTTCTGATTGCTCTTTAGCAATTGATAGAAGTCTTGAGTTAATAGCTCCTAGATCTAGGTCAACCCTGGCAGGAACTGATACTCCATCAGCCTTGAACCTAATCCCCAACTCGCCTGCTTCTATAATTGCATTAGCGGCATCGGCTGTTGCTATTAGGGCTTTGGAAGGGACCACATCTGTCAATACGGCACTACCGCCAACACCGTTACGTTCAATTAGTGTTACCTGAGCACCTAGCTGGATACCAGCTACTGCCGCCTCATAGCCGCCTGGGCCTCCACCAATAATGACTATGTGTTGCTTTATTTGCTGAAGATCACTCACCTCTCAATTGTGTCGCATATTTGAAGATTAGACTTGCCTTATGAGCAACCCATTAGATGATCCAAAGGCGGATCCATTCCAAATCGCCCAAGAGGCGGCCCAAGTTATCGCTGACAAGTCAGGCGTAGCCCAACACGATATAGCCATGACCTTAGGTTCAGGCTGGGCTAAAGCAGCAGACCTAATCGGAGAAACAGTAGCAACAATCGATGCTGCGGATGTTCCAGGCTTTACTAAGTCTCAGGTTGTTGGCCATGTTTCAACTATTCGCTCAATCCTTTTGCCATCAGGTAAGCATGCTCTAGTTCTAGGAGCTAGAACCCATTACTACGAAGG
>JBIJAB010000025.1:0-9832 GCA_044345975.1 Rhodoluna sp. | reverse complement strand
ATACCGCCACCGGTGATATGGCTCATCGCTTTAACTGCTGAGCCTAGATCGCTTTCAAGCAGGTTGTTTAGGATTCCGGTATATAGCCTGGTTGGTTCAAGTAATACTTCACCAAGTGATAGGTTTCCGAACTCTTGCACTGTCTTGTTGTAGTCAAGTTTGCTGTCACTAATGATCTTGCGAACTAGTGAATATCCGTTTGAATGAAGACCACTTGATTCAAGACCTAGAACAACATCGCCTACCTGAACTTTATGTGGGCCAAGGAGTTTGCTGTATTCAACTGCTCCTACTGCAGCTCCTGCAACATCGTATTCGTCTGGCTTGAGAAGGCCTGGGTGCTCTGCTGTTTCGCCACCGATTAATGAAACATCAACTTCTTTACAAGCTTTAGCAATACCTGAAACGATGTCAGCGATTCTTGTTGGTACTACTTTGCCGGTAGCAATGTAATCGGTTATGAACATACTCTTGGCTCCAACAACAACAATGTCATCAACCACCATGCCAACAAGGTCCTGGCCTATGCTGTCATGCTTATCGATAGCTTGAGCAATGGCTACCTTGGTGCCAACACCATCTGTTGAGGTAGCAAGTAGTGGTCTATCAAAGTTCTTTAGGAATGAAACGTCAAACATTCCAGCAAAGCCACCGAAGCCACCGACAACATTCTCATTAAGTGTTGACTTGATTGATTTCTTCATCAACTCAACTGCTAGATCTCCAGCGTGAGTATCAACACCTGATGATGCGTAGGCGTCAGTCATTAGCTGCTTTCACAATCGCATCTAGTTCACTGTCAGGTCCTGGCTCACAAGCTGCAGGGGCTTTCTCTAAAAGGTTCTTACCTAGTCTGTCTTCTGGTGGTAACTCAATTGGATACTTACCAGTGAAGCAAGCGGTGCAGAGTTGGTTTTCTTCTTGGTTAGTTGAGGCAACCATTCCATCTTTAGATAGATAGCCAAGAGAATCAGCACCGATAGATTGTCTAACTTCTTCAACGCCTAAACCAGTGGCAATAAGTTCAGCACGTGTAGCAAAGTCAATCCCGTAGAAGCAAGGCCAAGTAATCGGAGGGGAAGAGATCCTGACGTGGATTTCTAAAGCTCCAGCTTCACGAAGCATTGCAACAAGTGCTCGTTGAGTATTACCTCTAACTATTGAGTCATCAACGACGATGATGCGCTTACCTTTGATTTGTTCTTTCAAAGGGTTGAGCTTTAGACGAATACCTCTTTGGCGAATGGTCTGTGAAGGTTGGATAAATGTTCTACCAACATAAGCATTCTTTACTAGACCATGACCAAAGGGTATTCCTGATTCTTGGCTAAAGCCAATAGCAGCAGGGGTTCCTGATTCAGGAGTTGGAATAACCATGTCTGCTTCAACTGGATATTCTCTGGCTAGAGTTTTACCCATCTCGACACGGGCATCATAGACAACTCGGCCGTTGATGGTGGTGTCAGGTCTGGCTAGATACACATATTCAAATACGCAGCCAGCTCTTTTTACTTCAGCAAATCTAGAAGATCGTAATCCATGCTCATCAATAGCAATAAGTTCACCTGGTTCGATTTCCCTCACATAGCTTGCACCAACGATGTCTAGGGCGGCTGTTTCAGATGCAACAACCCAACCGCGCTCTAATCTTCCAAGAACAAGAGGTCTAACTCCTTGAGGATCACGAGCTGCATAAAGTGTTGTCTCGTCCATGAACACTAAACAGAAAGCACCTTTAACTTTAGGAAGTAGTTCAAGAGCAGTTGACTCTAAGGTGTGATCCATGTCTCCTGCCAGAAGAGCTGTGAGCACCGCTGTATCTGTTGTGTTTCCGCCCGTGATTTCGTTCTCAGTTTGATCTGGATACTTGACCTTCAGCATCTCAAGAAGATCTGATGTGTTGGTTAGGTTTCCGTTATGGCCAAGAGCAACGGTTCCAGATGCTGTTCTACCAAGAGTTGGTTGAGCATTGCGCCATGAAGAAGCGCCAGTAGTTGAGTACCTGTTGTGTCCAACAGCAATGTGTCCAACTAAAGATTCAAGAGATGATTCAGAGAAAACTTGAGAGACAAGACCCATGTCTTTGTAAACAAGAATCTTTTTGCCATCAGAGGTTGCGATACCTGCTGATTCTTGCCCTCTGTGCTGGAGTGAGTAAAGACCGAAGTATGTGAGCTTAGCCACTTCTTCCCCAGGTGCCCAAACCCCAAATACACCACACTGATCTTGCGGCCCTTTTTCATCGGGTAGCAAATCGTGATTTAGTAGTCCATCTCCACGAAGCAAGGGCAGTTTCCGTCTCTACGAGTGGGGGTTGCGTGCTTGTAAAACTCAAGTTTCTGACATCTTTGTCGCCAAATACTTGGCGTTACGTTCATAGTTTAGCGGTCTAGTTTGAGGTGGTTTTGGAGACTTGCACGTCCTTGAGTTTGCGTGCTGTTACGGCATCAAATATGACCGCCGCAACTACCCCGAGACCTGCTCCTATGCCTAAGCAATAGACCAGAAGCTGAGTAATAAAGCCTGCTGTCCGCCCTACCTCAGCAGTAATAGAAAGAGACAGGACAATCGCCACGACCCCACCTAGCAACACTCCAGTGAGCATGAAAGGGATGAACTTTGGCGCTCGACGGATCTTTACCGTCTCAGTTTTAGCTTTGGACATGAACCTAGGCTAACCGATGTCAGGGCTCTTCGAATCAAAGATCATCACCCAGAATCTCATCGGTTAGATCGTCGCCCGAGTAGAAAAGAGAGATTCCCTCAGCAATCAAATGGCGAGCATAGGACTGAGTGCTACTAACTAAATCTTTTTGCCCGAAAAGCTTCAGGGACCTGTTGCACTTATTCAACCGCACCGGCCACATCGCCCAAGTCTGATCTTCGCTAGGTTTAGACACAAGCTTTTGAGCTTCGATATCCCAACCCCAAGATAGGAACAATAATCTAGAGCATTCCCGAAGCTGGTCAATGAAAACGGGGTCTTCCAATAGTTCAAGTCTTACCTCATCAGATATTGAATATCTAAATCCCTTAGCGCTTGGCCTGTCTATTGGGAATGCCCACCAATCGTAGTGATTTTGGTGAAAACTGCTCCAGCTAGATTCCTCTGCCCACTTCTGAAAGAGAGCCAGTTGATCGCGTTGTTCTTTCTTGAGCTGTTCAACTCCAACAAACTCTTCATACCCCATCGGCTAGTCATTCCTAATCTTTAGTTTCAACGGTAGAACCTCTTCCAACGAAGCTCGAACACCGCTTACGGTCACCTTATGTTCGTCTAAAGCATTGGCCCAAGTTTGATTTCCTGTTGCTACGTCAAACCAAACCCTTGGGGGCAGCTCAACGACATTCGGTGGTGTTCCTCTGGTGTGTCTAGGACCCTCAATGCATTGAGTGGCACCTAAGGGTGGAACCCTGACTTCAACTGAATTTCCTGGTGCAACCTCAGCCAGTTCTTCAAGAAGATATCGAACTGCGGTAATGAAAAGAGGATCTGATTCAGCTAAAGGCATTGCCTCTTTTATAGCTTCAAGCACAGCATTGACCGCTTCGATGCCGTCCTGGTGCTTGATTCTTCTTCTAGCCATAGAACAAGGTTAGTGAGGTTCGGCCGCTGTTTATAACTTAGGCGAGGAGTTTTCTAAAGTGTGAGACTTCTCATGCTCACTAAACGCATGGTTAGTTTAGCCAGAGATGAAATAAAGCCCCTGGCAGGAACCAGGGGCTTTATTTGAACCTCTTGACGAGGGCCGAATCGGAAGAAAACTCCGAAGCGTACTACGTTTTGAGTATGCCATATCTGTTTGCAGTTTGGAATAGTTATGCACCTTCCGGTTCGGCCCTTTCCTTAGCCCATGCCTTACGGAAGGACAACTCATGAGCAAGTCTCAAATAGTTGTTCTGGTTCTGATGATGGTGAGGATAGTCATTGTGATTATCGAAGCAATCATTAAGATCAGGTAGAACCACGCAAGCCCTGATGTTTAAACGTCAGGGCTTGTTTGATATGAATAGCTGTTTATAACTAATTTGCTGAAGGCTCTAAAGTGCGAAACTTCTCATGCTCACTAAACGCATGGTTAGTTTAGCCAGAGATGAAATAAAGCCCCCGGCACGAACCAGGGGCTTTATTTGAACCTCTTGACGAGGGTCGAATCGGAAGACAACTCCGAATCCACTTGTGATTAAGAGTATAAGCAAAACTTTTCCATTTTGGAATAGTTTTGCACCTTCCGGTTCGGCCCTCCCATTGGTCCATGCCTTACGGGAGGACAGCAGATGAGTAAACCTCAAATAGTTGTTCTGGTTCTGGAAGTGGTGAAGATAATCATCGCGATTGTTGAAGCCATCATCAAGATCAGGTAGAACCAGTAGACCCTGGCGCTTGAAGCGCCAGGGCCTACCCCATCCTCGATAAACTAAAGCCAATGAAAATCTTGGTTTTAGGTTCTGGAGCTCGCGAGCACGCGATTGTTAAAGCCCTAATCAGAACTGGGACAAACCCAAGCGACATAACCTGTGCTCCAGGTAACGGCGGTATTTCTCAAGAAGTTAGTGTCATCGATCTAGACGCCAATGACCCACAAGCAGTTACAGCTTGGGCCCTGGACGCAGGAACAGATCTAGTAGTGATTGGTCCTGAAGCCCCTTTGGTTGCTGGGGTTAGCGATGCACTAAGAGATGCAGGGATTGCTACGTTTGGTCCTTCTAAAGCAGCTGCTGCGCTAGAAGGTTCTAAGGCTTTTGCTAAAGATGTGATGGCTGCGGCAGACGTCCCTACAGGGATGGCTCGTAAATGCACATCTATCCAAGAAGTTGAAGATGCTTTAGATGAGTTTGGTTCTCCTTATGTTGTGAAGGCAGATGGCCTTGCAGCTGGCAAAGGTGTCATTGTTACTAGCGATAAGACTGCTGCTCTTGATCACGCAAACTCTTTCCTATATAAAGGTATGGAAATACTTGTTGAAGAGTTTTTAGATGGCGAAGAAGTTTCGCTCTTCTTCTTAGCTGATGGAACATCAGTATTACCTTTATCACCTGCTCAAGATTTCAAAAGAGCATACGACAACGATATGGGTCCGAACACTGGTGGTATGGGTGCATACTCCCCTCTTCCTTGGTTACCCGAAGGATTTGTTAGAGACGTTCAGGACAGAGTTGCTTTACCGACAGTAAGAGAACTTGCTCGTCTAGGAACCCCATTTGTTGGTCTTTTGTATTGCGGATTGATTGTTACAAGTAAAGGCATTCGAGTTATTGAGTTCAATGCGAGATTTGGTGATCCTGAAACTCAAGTTGTGTTGCGAAGATTACAGACTCCACTAGCTCACCTTTTACACAGCGCAGCAGTAGGCCATCTCGGTAAACTAGCTGAACCTGAGTTCAGTAAAGAGGCAGCAGTAACAGTTGTTTTGGCTAGCGAAGGCTATCCAGTATCTTCGGCACCTAATCGAGAAATCACTGGGTTAGTTGCTGACACCAGAAGTGTTGAGATTGCTCACGCTGCGACAAAACTTGATAATGGAAAACTGATGGCAACTGGTGGGCGAGTGCTATCGGTTATTTCAACCGCTGATACATTCCATGAAGCTAGGAAGCAGGCATACGCTGCAATCAAAGACATCAAACTTGAAGGATCCCATTACCGATCGGATATAGCTCTAAAGGTTGATGAGGAGCTCAATGTCTAAAGTTATTCCTGGTTGGCACCATATATATAGCGGTAAGGTTCGAGACCTTTATGAATCAGATGATTCATCTTTGTCACACCTAATCCTTGTTGTTGCCAGTGACAGAGTTAGTGCTTTTGATACTGTGCTATCTCCTGAGATACCTAATAAAGGTGAATATCTAACCACTCTCACAAACTGGTGGTTTGACCGACTAGCTGTTCCTAATCACCTAAGCCATGAAGTTCCTGTTCCTGAGGAAGTTCTAGGCCGAGCTATGGTTTGTAAGAAGTTAGACATGTTCCCTATCGAATGTGTTGTTCGTGGATACCTTTCAGGCTCTGGCTATAAGGACTACCTAGCAACCGGTGAGATCTGTGGCAATAAGTTACCCGAAGGCCTGGCCTTAGGAGATAAGTTACCTGAGCCAATCTTTACTCCAGCCTTTAAAGCAGAACTAGGTGATAAGGATGAGAACATCACCTTTGAAAGAGTTATTGAACTTATCGGCAAAGACGATGCTGAGTCACTAAAGACACTAAGCCTTGAAATCTTTGCGAAGGCAAGTGAGCTTTCACACAAAGCAGGGCTTATCTTGGCTGATACCAAGTTTGAATTTGGCATCAACCCCGTCACTGGAGAAATCACTCTTGGTGATGAAGTGCTAACTCCTGACTCCAGCCGCTACTGGTCAGAACAAGCTTGGCTATCTGGTGATCGCAAGGACAGCTTCGATAAGCAACAGGTTCGCAACTGGCTAGCGGCCAACTGGGACCCTGCTTCCGGAACAACCCCTCCAGAGTTACCTGCAGATATAGTCGAGCAGACAACCGCTAAGTATGCTCAACTGATTAGCCTCCTAGCCCGATAAACTAGACCTGTTCTAAGTGGTCAAAGTTGACGCTAAAGAACATAATTCAAGCCCCACCGGACAATCGGGAGCGTATCTGTGCCAAAAATCATCGTTGAAGTCATGCCTAAAGCAGACCTACTAGACCCAGCCGGTAAAGCAGTTGCTAACGCTTTGCAGCGTAAGGGCAGTGTTGAAATCACTAATGTTCGTATCGGTAAGCGTATTGAGCTTCACTATGAAGAGGCTCCAAAAGAAGCACAGATCGAGGCTGCCAAGCAAATTGCTGCTGACTTCCTTTCTAATGGAGTCATTGAAGATGTTGTCTCAGTAACAGTGGAGAACTAACTAGATGAAAATCGGTGTTGTTACCTTCCCTGGCACACTAGATGATCGTGATGCTCAGAGAGCAGTCCGTCTAGCAGGTGGAGAGCCAGTTAGCCTTTGGCATGCAGATACTAATCTGCACTCAGTTGATGCAGTTATCTTGCCTGGTGGATTTAGCTTTGGCGATTACCTTCGCTGTGGAGCTATTGCAGCTCAAGCACCTGTAATGGAAAGCATCATTGATGCCGCTAACGGTGGATTACCTGTTCTAGGTATTTGCAATGGTTTCCAAGTTCTAGTTGAATCACATTTACTTCCTGGTGGCCTCATTAGAAATGAGCACCAGCACTTCATCTGTCGTGATCAGAAACTGATAGTTGAAAATGTTGACACTCCTTGGACCAATGGATTCCGTATTGGGCAAGAGATCACTATTCCCCTAAAGAATGGTGAAGGTGGTTACATCGCCGATGATGAGACCCTTAGACGACTTGAAGGTGATGGACTTATCGCTTTCCGTTATAGCGAAGTAAATCCAAATGGTTCAGTAAACAATATTGCTGGTCTTCGTAACGCTAGAGGTAACGTTGTTGGTCTCATGCCTCATCCAGAGCATGCAGTTGAACCAGGCTTTGGACCTGATACCCCCCTTGCTATGAGAAGTGGTATTGATGGTCTTACCTTCTTCACATCTGTGTTGAACCAGGTGGTGAACTCCTAATGGCTAAAAAAATTTCAACAGTTGACACAACTAAGAACGCGAAGAGCACTCCAGACAAGGAACAACCTTGGAGAGAGTTAGGACTAAAGCAAGAAGAGTATGACCGCATCAAACTAATTCTTGACAGAAGGCCAACAAGCGCTGAGCTAGCTATGTATTCAGTCATGTGGTCTGAACACTGCTCATATAAGAGCTCAAAGATTTATCTTCGTCAGTTCGGTGAGAAAGTTACCGATGAGATGAAGAAGAACCTAATGGTTGGGATGGGTGAAAACGCTGGTGTTGTTGACATCGGTGAAGGCTGGGCTGTTACATTCAAAGTTGAATCACACAACCACCCAAGTTACATCGAACCGTTCCAAGGTGCAGCTACCGGTGTTGGTGGAATTGTTAGAGACATTCTTACTATGGGTGCAAGACCTATCGCTGTTATGGATCAACTCAGATTTGGTGCAGTAAGTAACCCAGACACTGCTCGTGTAGTTAACGGTGTTGTTTCAGGTATTAGCTTTTACGGTAACTGTTTAGGGCTTCCAAACATCGGTGGAGAAACAGTATTCGACAAGGTCTATCAAGGTAACCCTCTAGTTAATGCCCTATCTGTTGGTGCATTACGTCATGAAGATCTAAAGCTTGCTAAAGCTTCTAACCCAGGCGATCTTGTAATTCTGTTTGGTGCAAGAACTGGTGCTGATGGTATTGGTGGTGTATCTGTATTAGCTTCTGAAACATTTGACGCTGATGGACCTTCAAGAAGACCTGCTGTTCAAGTTGGCGACCCTTTCGCTGAGAAGGTTCTAATTGAGTGCTGCTTAGAACTATATGCAGCAAGAGTGGTTGCTGGTATTCAAGACCTAGGCGGAGCAGGTTTGTCATGTGCAACAAGCGAGCTTGCCTCCAATGGTCAAGCAGGTATGCGTGTTCAGCTTAAGGAAGTGCTGCTTAGAGATGAGTCTCTAACACCTGAAGAGATTCTGATGAGTGAATCACAAGAGCGCATGATGGCTATCGTTCCTAAGAAAGACCTAAAAGCCTTTACAGCCATTGTGAACAAGTATGAAGTTGAGTTCAGTGTTCTGGGTGAAGTAATCAAAGAGCCAAGGCTTTACATCAACTGGGGTAAAGAAGAGATCGTTAACGTACCCCCTCGATCAGTGGCACACGATGGTCCTGTCTATGAAAGACCAGTTGCTTACCCAGTATGGCTAGATAGCCTCAACAACAACTCAGTTAACAGAGCTCAACTAAAGCGCTCAACTGAACCTGGTGAACTGGCTGAACAGTTAATCCAAATAGTTTCTTCTCCTAATCAAGCATCAAAGAGTTGGATTACAGATCAGTATGACCACTATGTTGGTGGCAATACAGCCCTCGCTATGCCTGATGATTCAGGCATGGTTAGAGTCTCTGAAGAAACAGGTCTGGGTGTTGCTATCGCAACAGATGCCAATGGCCGTTACTGCCAACTAGATCCATATAATGGAACAAAGCTTGCTCTAGCTGAGAGCTATAGAAACGTGGCTTCATCAGGAGCAGTGCCAATAGCAGTTACTAACTGCCTAAACTTTGGCTCACCGGAGAACCCAGAAGTGATGTGGCAATTCAAGCAAGCAACAGCGGGTCTTGCTGATGGTTGTTTGGAACTAGGCATTCCAGTTACTGGAGGAAACGTTTCCTTCTATAACCAAACAGGAGACATTGCTATCCACCCAACACCTGTAGTTGGTGTGCTGGGTGTTATCGATGATGTCGCCAGAAGAATCCCTTCAGGTTGGCAAGATGCAGGAAACAACATCTATCTTCTAGGTATTACTAGAGATGAACTAGATGGTTCAGTTTGGTCAGACGTTATTCATGATCACCTAGGTGGAAAACCTCCGGTAGTTGACTTAACTGCAGAGAAAGCTCTTGCTGAACTACTTCAAGGTGCATCTCTTCAAGGATTGCTAGCTTCAACTCATGACCTATCCGAAGGTGGCCTGGCTCAGACACTAGTTGAGAGCACGCTACGTTTTGGTATGGGTGCAAGAGTTTGGCTAAGTGAGATCTGTGAAAGATACCAAGTGGATCTAACCGCAGCTCTCTTCTCTGAATCAACTGCAAGAGTTATTGTTTCAGTTGGCAGGGAAGACGACGTTAAGTTCGTAGGACTTTGTGAAGCTAGAGGCGTACCTGTTCTAAGAATCGGTGTTACCGATGCATCCGGACAGCTAGAGATTCAAGATCTAGCCACCTGGAGCATCGACGAACTTAGGCACTCTCACA
>JBIJAB010000150.1:0-2663 GCA_044345975.1 Rhodoluna sp. | reverse complement strand
CTAGGTGATCCACACAACGCACCAACAGCGATCTTTGCTTCTTCTGATGAGCTGGCTGTTGGAGTCTTGCTGGCTGCTAAAGACCTAGGACTAAACGTTCCTGCAGACCTTTCCATTGTTGGTGTGGACAATCACGAACTAGCCGAGTTCTTTGGGATTACAACCATTAACCAGAATGTTGTTGGCCAAGGTGAACTTATGGCTAAGACCATGCTTGAACTATTGGACAACCCCGATCAAAAGGTCCCCGATGTTACTGAGTGGCCTATTGAACTCATAGTTAGATCTAGCACCGCTAGAGCCGCTTCTCAGGCTTAGTTCGTTAGAATCACTGTTATGGCAGATTCATCATTCGACATAGTCAGCAAAGTTGACAAGCAAGAAGCGTCTAACGCTCTAACCCAGGCTCAGAAAGAAATTGAGCAGCGCTACGACTTCAAAGGCGTTGGCGCATCTATTGAATGGTCAGGCGACAAGATCCTAATGAAGGCCAACAGCGAAGAACGAGTAAAGGCTGTTCTCGATGTTTTCCAGAGCAAGCTAGTCAAGCGTGGTATCTCTCTAAAGAGCCTTGATGATGGCAAGCCTTTTGCTTCAGGTAAGGAATACCGCATTGAAGCAACTCTGAAGGATGGTATTGAGCAGCCTGAGGCTAAGAAGATTGCAGCTATCATCCGTGAGCAGGGACCTAAGTCGGTCAAGGCAAACATTCAAGGTGATGAGCTAAGAGTAGTTAGCAAGAGCCGTGACGATCTTCAAGAAGTCATGGAGCTGTTGCGTTCAAGCGATTTAGATATTGACGTTCAGTTCACGAACTATCGCTAATTACTCTGGAATGTAATCTCTGTTTAGAGTTATCTTCTTATGCCTGTTGGCGACAACACCGCTAATCACGCCAGCAATAGCAAATGTAACTATTGGGAAAATCATTGCTAACGGCAATGATGAAGCATCGATTAGTGAACCCATAGCCATCTTGGCGAAGATAACCACGATTGTGTTGAACAAAAGCAATCTACTCAAGGCTTGAGCTGTTGAAAGACCTTCAACGTTTCCTGCCATGCTGAAAAACCCTGGCACCATAGATGAAATACCAAGACCTGCAATAGCAAAGAAAACACACAGCATAAGTAACGCTAGGTCTTGATTCACATCAGCAAGTGTTGCTGATGAATAGATAGCTATCGCTAAAGCAATAGAACCGAAGATTCCACCGACTTGAGAAAGTCTCGCTACGTTGTATTTCTCAGTCAGTCTTGCAATCGAGAAGCGACCAATAATCATGGCAACAACAAAGATTGTGTAAGGCCAAGCTGCTCTTGAAGGATCTAGATTAAGAACTTCTTTACCGTAAACACTGGACCAGTCCATAAGTACTAGCTCAGGCCACATACCCATGAACCCACCAACAGCTAGAAGCCAAAGGTACGGTGGAGTCTTTAGCCAAGAGATACGTTCTGTTGGAACATCTCTATCAACTGAATCACTTTCAGCAGGGGCAAGCATGTGTCTTACTGCCCACATAAACAAAGCTAAGCAAAGCATTGGCATTAGGAACATCTGCAGCTTTAGTGGAGTGAAGGCAGCAATGATGCTGGAAACTCCAGCAGAAGCAGCTGCTCCAATACTCCAAGAACCATGGAAGCTTCCAAGTAATACCTTGTCCACGCGCTTCTGGAACATAACTGCTTGTGAGTTCAGAGCAATGTTGAAAACACTGATAGCAAACGAAAGCATGAAGTTTAGAACTAGGAATAACCACCACTGGGTTGGATACGGTAGTGCTAGCAGAATAGCGATGAAAGCAAAACTTGAGTATTTAATAATCGGAGTTGTTCCGAAGCGAATAACTAATCGACTTGTGAATAGCAGTGGAACTAGAGAACCTGCACCACCAAAACCAATGATGGCTCCCCATAGTTCTTTAGAAACTTCTAGATTCTCAATGAACTCAGGAATACGGGGCATCCACGACAGCGTTGCGAAACCTTGTGTGAAGAAGGTAACCATTAGAGCAAACTGAGCAGTCTTTGCTCTGCTGTCTGATATTCCCTTGCTCTTTGTCATGCCTAGTCGTTCTTAAATGCAGCTTTTAGGAAGTCTTCACGGTCGACTAGCTTCACACGTTCACGATCTTGAGCAGCACCCAAAGCCTTTTCAGTGGCATCAATCTTTAGCCATTCAGGCCAACCTAGGAACTGAACTTTCTTTGAGTTCAGTAACCGAACAACATCACCTTCATCAGCATTAGCTGGAGTCCACCAAGTTTCTCTATCTGCAATAACGCAAGCAATGGTTTCCATTGCATCGCTCTTAGTGTGACCAATAAGACCAATAGGACCACGCTTGATCCAACCAGTTGCATAGATACCTGGAATGTGTTTGCCGCTCTCATCAAGAACACGACCTGCATCATTAGTGATAACTCCGTGCTTGTGATCGAAAGGAATTGAATCCAACTCTGAACCAAAATACCCAACAGCTCGATAAACAGCTTGAACAGGGAACTCCCTGATCTCACCAGTTCCTGTTACTCCACCTTTACCATCAAGTTCAGTTCGCTCAATCTTGATAGCTACTACTTTTCCATCTTCACCAACAATTTCTTTAGGTGAACTAAAGAAATGCAGGTGAAGCCTCTTTGTAGCCCCAGTGGTTTCTTT
>JBIJAB010000149.1:0-2667 GCA_044345975.1 Rhodoluna sp. | reverse complement strand
ACTAGGGAGAGGTATGCCAAGGCACGGGCCAAAGGCCCAGCTTTCTTGAGTTTGTTTTTCTTTGTTTTTGTCATTTTCCCTTCCCCAAGTCTATGGGTGGCAACGGCTTACCTGAAAGGGCCTTAGTTAGGCTTAGTAAATGCTCGTCAAACTAACCAATCAGGCTCTGCCTTATGCATGGGGGTCTAAAACCCTCATCAGCGATTACTTTGGCATAGCTGAAACAGGCGATCCGATGGCTGAGATCTGGTTTGGAACGCACGATGGTTCACCTACCGAGGTTGTTGGTAAAGACTCATCTCTGCAAGAACTTCTTGAAGCTAATGGGAGGGCTTCGAGACTTCCTTTTCTATTGAAGATCTTGGCTGCTGAAGCTCCACTATCTATTCAGGCTCATCCAAACCCAAGCCAAGCGATTGAAGGTTTTGCTAGAGAAAATGCAGCGGGCATTCCTATTAATGCCTCCCATCGAAACTACAAAGATGACAAGGCTAAGCCAGAGCTCATCGTTGCTCTAACCGAGAGGTTTGATGCTCTAGTTGGATTTAGTTCTCCTGCTCTAATCAAAGAAAAGTTTTCTGAGTTATTGGAAGTCAGCACCAGCGAGAAGCTAAGCGAAATACTTACTAAGTGGATCTCTTGGCTTGATAGTGATGAAGGTATTAGGAAAGTATTCCTAGATGCACTTACCTCAGCTGAGTGTGATGAGAGTTTTATTTCAGATCTGGTTGACTCTGCTGAGCAATGTCCTTCTCTAGTTGATCTTGTTGTCCACCTAAGTGAGCACCATGGTAAAGACAGGGGTATCGCTACAGCTCTGCTGATGAATCACATGAGCCTAACTAGGGGAGAGGGAGTGTTCGTTCCTGCAGGGGTGCCGCACGCTTATCTTTCAGGTTTAGGTGTTGAGGTGATGCTAGCTAGTGACAATGTGTTGCGTGGAGGTCTAACTCCTAAACACATTGATGTTGAAGAGCTATCTAAAGTTTTGGTATTCGAAAGCACAGAACCGGCTTTAGTTCAAACTAAGAATCTCGCTGTTGGCTTTGAGAAGTTTGACTTACCAACACCAGAGTTTGATTTCTATCGGGCCAGTGTTGGATCCAGTAACTTGTTGGCTGATGTTAATCTTCCAGGTGACGCTATCTTGCTATGCACTGAAGGTTCTGTTGCAGTTAGCAATAGCCAAGGTGAGCGAGAAGTCATCAACATTGGAGAAGCTGTATTCATGGCAGGAGACGCCAGATCATTTAGCCTTACAGGAGCTGGAACCTTGTTTATGGCGGTTAGTGCGAACTAGCTCGGTAATGGCTTGAAACTATATCTGCCAAACTCTGCTTTGCTTTCCAACCCAGTGTCTTTTCAATTCTCGAAACATCAGCACTCAGAGCTGCTGGATCTCCAGCTCTTCTGCCAACTAGGTCAACAGCGAACTCAGTTCCCAGAACAACCTTGATAGCTTCGATAACTTCAAGAACTGAAGAACCAGTTCCTGTTCCAACGTTAAATACAGAGTGTTCTCTAACTTCTTGGTCAAGGTAATCGAGAGCTGCGATGTGTGCATCGGCTAGATCAAGAACATGGATGTAATCACGTACGCAACTGCCATCAGGAGTTGGCCAGTCGGTTCCGAAAACTTGGATGGGTTTATCATTTTTGATTGCGTTGAACGCGATAGGAATTAGATTGGCTACCGATGTGTCAGCTAGATCATCAAAGCCAGCACCAGCGACGTTGAAGTATCTAAGGCTCACAACTTTGAGTCCCCATGCCTTAGCGGCATCAGCCATCATCCACTCACCAACCAGTTTGGTTTCACCGTATGGGTTGATTGGGCGAGCTAAGTAATCCTCGTTGACTTGGTCAACGTCCGGTGAACCGTAGGTTGCAGCACTAGATGAAAAGACCATGTTCATTACCTTGGCTTCACGCATGGCAAGGAGCAGGTTGGTTACTGAGTTGATGTTCTGCTGGTAGTAGTACTCAGGACGCTCAACTGATTCCCCAACCGCCTTACGGGCTGCTAGGTGGATAACTCCGTCAATTGAGTAATCCTTGAAAGCTTTGATTAGAGAGGAGGTGGCTTCAGGGGAGGCTAAATCTAGCTTGACCAGGGGAGTGTCACCCAGTCGCTTTTGAAAGCCATTGGTTAGATCATCAAGGGCCACTGGCTCGTGTCCTGCAGCAATCAGTTGTCTGATTACGTGGGATCCGATGTATCCGGCACCGCCGGTAACTAAAATCTTCATGAGTCAAGGTTATCTGGGTTTCAAGGTCTAAAAAGCCCTGAAAATAAGGCTAAAACCGAATGTTAAGGCTTTATAACGGTTCTCGATTTGACCTATTCTCAAGTTGACACCACAATACTTACAGCGTTGTAATTACAACTGTGAAATCTAGCAGCGACGCTGAGATGAAGATTTGAGAGGAACCGCATGTCGATGAACGAGAGCTTTGGCCAAGTACCAGACGATTGGTTTAAGGACCCATTCCTCCGCTCAATGCTCGGTGGTGACCTTAGTGCAGATCACAACCCACTGGCTTGGCAGCGTGACGCTCTTTGTTCACAGACCGACCCAGAAGCTTTCTTCCCTGAAAAGGGTGGTTCAACCAGAGATGCCAAGCGCATCTGTTCTGGTTGCGATGTTCAGAAGCAGTGCCTGGACT
>JBIJAB010000148.1:0-2705 GCA_044345975.1 Rhodoluna sp. | reverse complement strand
CGTTCAATCCTTGGTCGTTACCTTGAACACTCCAGAGTGTTCCGATTCCTAAATGATGGCGACCCTATTGTCTTCATCGGTTCAGCTGACATGATGCATAGAAACCTTGACCGAAGAGTTGAAACGCTCGTCCGACTACGTCAAGCAGATCACCAAGCCGAAATGCAGAAACTATTCGAACTTGCAATGCACCCAATGACAAGTTCTTGGAACTTGGGTTCAGATGGTGTATGGCATAGAAATGGTGCAGTTGATGCAGAGCTAGGCTTTATCGACATGCAAGATCAAATGATGGCAAGAACTCTTAGCTCTAGACCAGGTGGGCACTAATGCCTGTAGTTGCAGCTGGTGCGATTTTATGGCGTAAAGAGAAAGACACTTTAAAGGTGCTTCTCATTCACCGTGGCAGATACGACGACTGGAGCTGGCCTAAGGGGAAGCTTGATAAGGGTGAAGGAATTGTTGAAGCAGCAGTTCGTGAAATCAAAGAAGAAACAGGAATCAAAGTTTCTCTTGGACCAAAGCTTTTTGAAAGTAAATACAATCTTGCCAACGGTTCAAAGAAAGTTGTTCACTACTGGTCAGCCAAAGTAACTGACTCGGCTCTAAAGAAGCAGAAGTTCAAACCAGATGAAGAAGTTAGCTCATTCAAATGGGTCAGCGTTTCTGAAGCTAAGAAACTTCTGACCTATGAGCACGACAATGGTCCTCTAGATGTCTTAGTCAAACTCAACCAAGCAAACAGTCTTGATACCCGCCCAATCATTCTTCTTCGCCACGCTAAAGCAACTCCAAGAGATCAGTGGAAGAAGGGTGAGGCAACTAGACCGCTACTTCCAGTTGGTCTTATCCAAGCAGCAGCTCTAGCAACTACCCTCAAGGCATATGCTCCAAAGTTAGTTGTTACCTCAAGCTGGAAGAGATGCATGGACACTGTGCTTCCTTACCTAAACAAATACAAGACCAAGCTTCTCGAGAGATCCCAGCTCAGCGAACTCGGAGCTAAAAACGGTCCTAAGCGCACCATCAAGTTAGTTGACAAGCTAGTTGCCTCTGGCAAGGGTGTTGTTATCTGTAGCCATCGACCTGCTCTTCCTACGATTGTGAAGGCAGTGGGAGCTTATGGCGACAAGGCTCAGCGCAAGGAACTAGAGGCAGCTCTGGCTATGCAACCTGGCGAAATGTACGTTCTTCACGTGTCTAAGAACACCGGCAAGAAGGCTGGCAAGATTGTTGCCATTGAATCGATTGGCCCTGCTTTTGCCGATTAGTCTTTGTTTATGACTAACTCCCCACTGAACTGGCTTGACTGGAAGCAATCACGTAACGCTGTCTATGCAGACCCAACAGGTTTTTTATCAATCACTAACCTCGTCTGGTTAACAAGTGAACCTCAGGAGATTAAGGGTCTTAGCGGCAGCTGGTATTCCGATGGAACATCAGTTCACGTTGTTGATAGCTCAAGCGGTGAGCACTCATGGGATATTGCCAAACTAGGTGACACTTCATTCCAGCTCGATGGAATCAAAGTCGAACTAGGAAACAGATCTGGTTCTCTGATCGTTAGACCAAGAGATCCAAACTCAGAGATGCTGAAAGCATTCTCAGGTTTGAAGACTTTTGATTACAACCCTGAGTTTGATGTTGTTGCAACTCTTGAACCAGCAAGCGCCCCTAAAGAAGTTGTTGTTGGAACAGTGGTTGAGGGTCTGACCCAAGCCTATGTCTCTCCTGGAGTTCTAGTGTTTGAGATTGCTGGACAAAGTCTTAGATTGACAGCTTTTGATCAAGCCGGCAGCGATGACTTAACTGTTTATTTCAGGGATGCGACATCAGGCAATGAAAGCTATGGCACTGCTCGTTCGGTAACTGCAAAACACCAATCAGATGGCACATACATTCTTGATTTCAACTTCTCAACCAACTTCTTCTGCGCTCACACAGACTTTGCTACCTGTCCTGTTGCTCCAGTTGAAAACAATCTGCCAGTTGCAATTAGGGCTGGAGAATCAAAACCTGATAAGAGATTCACCGCTGATGGGATAAAGGAACAGGTATCTAATTGAACAATGAAATAGCCAAGGATCTTCCGCTACTTCTAAATGAAGAAGGTAAGCCAGCTCTGTGTTTAGTTACTGGAGCAACCGGTTACATCGGTGGGCGTTTAGTTCGAGAGCTCTTGCACCATGGCTATCGTGTTCGAGTGATGGCTAGACACATTGAACGTCTGACTAGCTACCCTTGGTTCTCTCAAGTGGAAGTGGTTGAAGGCGATGCTAATGATGAGATTGCCGTTGAAAAGGCTCTTGCTGGTGTTGATGTTGCCTACTACCTACTTCACGCCCTTCATGTTCGTGAAGATTTCGAAAGACTAGAAAAAGAGTGGGCGACAACCTTTGGCAAGATGGCCAAGAAAAACAATGTCAAGCGCATGGTTTATCTAGGCGGCATGGCTGATAGCGAAAGCAAGCTAAGTGCTCACCTATCTTCTCGTGCTGAAACTGGTGAGATACTTCGTGCATCAGGAGTTCCAACTGTTGAACTTAGAGCTGGTGTTGTGATTGGTTCTGGTTCAGCATCTTTTGAGATGCTTCGTTACCTAACTGAGCGTATTCCTGTGATGGTCACACCTAAGTGGGTAACCGTCAGAATCCAACCGATTGCAGTTAGAGATGTTCTTCGTTACCTAGTTGGGGCAGCAGGTA
>JBIJAB010000147.1:0-2731 GCA_044345975.1 Rhodoluna sp. | reverse complement strand
TGCCATGGCTTCTCTAATAGCAACTAGATCTGAGTCTCTAGTTCCGGTTTCGATTAGAACTGTCTTTTTCTTTTCGGAGCTGTCTTCCGAAGCAAGGATCTTCTGTAACTCTTCAATCTCAGCGTTATCGACAAGACCTGGAAGTGAACTCAAGTAAACCAATCCAGCTGCAAGTGCAGATGCTTGTCTTGAAGAGAGTCTTGGAACCTCATCGATGGCTTTGCTAAAGGTGTAACGTATTGAGACAAAACCCTCTCTCAAGTCGTCGTAGTCAACCTCGTAGGAACCATCCTGATTTGATTTCATCAAATCGGTGTAACTAATCATCCTCACAGCTTTGACGATTTCCTTTTTCGGAACCTTGAAGTGTTCGACAAGTTCCTCAACCGTATACTCTTCACCGTCAACAAGCAGCCCAGTCAAGGCAAGCATTAGATTGAAGCGGTCAGCGTCGTTAAGTTTGATTTCATCAGCCATGAAGATCAGCAACCTTTCGGAAACCTTCTTGAACTAGCACTGCTAACTCTTTAGGCTCAATAACTTCAATCTGATCCGCATACTCTCTGAGCTGTTCAGCCAAAACAAACAAGTCATGATAGTTCAAACGAAGCAAGTCATCTTTGCGGTCGGGATTAAGGTCCAGTTCATATCTGAACCACGCCTCGCTGCCTGGAGTGATCTTAAGGACAGCTTCCTGGCTCTTTGCGTGCTCATCCAATGCACGGACTGCCTCATCAATCACAGATTGCTCAGGTGCAGTAAAGATCTTGAGCTCACGACCTTCGGCTACAGTACGAACCTTGCTAACAATTCTTCTGAGCATAAAGTTTCTAGGAGCTTCACGCATTTCATCAAAACCTAAAACAAGCCAAGCTCCCGCTATCTGGCGCATAAGCCAAGGCTGAAGGGTACGCGTCTGAATCTCTCCAGTGTTTGGGATTCTGTAATCGAACTGGATTACTTGAGATTCAGAGATAGCAAAATCAATGTCTTTGAATGCTGGCTCAAAGGTATGGATTTTTGGAGAAATGCCGATGATGTCAGAGGACTGCCCAACGACCCCCAAAGCCCTGAGTTTTGTTATGCCGCGGCTGGCATCTGTTGATAGTGATCCACCCGCCCAAGCTTCAGCAGCAAGATTTAGCAGTGCTAGTTGTTTTGGAGTGAGATTAACATTCTTCGGCCAAGAGAAACCATCTCTCTTGATGCGATATGTTGAAACCTGGTTGTTCTCATCTTCGTGCTTAGGAATCTCTGTTTCAATGCGAATACCGAGTTCTCGAAGACTTTCCTTGTCACGCTCAAACTTACGTTCAAGAGTTGAGTTGTCTCCACCTTGCTTGTATTCATCATCGTAGCCACGAACGGTTTGCAAAATCTGCTTCTTGGTGAGCCCCTCTGTGGCATACAGCAAGGTACAGGTCAGGTTGAATAAACGCTCAGGTTTTCCTAGAGCGAAATCATCAGAATCTTTAGTAACCATTAAGCAAAATGCTACTTGTTAATGCCTAGAACGTCGATAACGAAGATGAGTGTTGAGTTAGCTGGGATTGAGCCCTGGCCGTTCTCGCCATACGCGTCGCTTGGTGGCATAACCGCGATCACCTGAGAACCGACAGCAATGCCATCCAACGCCTTTACGAAGCCTGGAATTAGGTTCTGAGTGTTCAGGGTAAAAGTAGCAGGGCTCATAGGTGTCTGAGCGTCTCGCTGGACCCAAGAAGAATCAAAAGGATCACCAATAGTGTCTGACCAAACCCAACCTGTGTAGTGAACAGTTATGGAGTCGCCAGTCTTCACCAGCTCACCCTTACCTTCAATCAAAGTAGCTCTCTTGAACTCTGCTGGAGCAAGGAAGTTTGGCTGAACCAAACCTGGTTGACGAGTGGTCGGAGCCAAAACAACTGCAGGGAAACCTGCTTCAGGTGACTTTGCAGCACCATTTGCGTGCGGCAAGTAAACCTTCTTTAGTTCAATAACGAATAGTGAACCTTCTGGGTCTGTATCGGTCGCTGGAAGTGCGAAAGCAACAACAGAACCTTGCTTCGCTCCACTAAGAGCATCACAGTAAAGTTTTGTTCCTTCTTGATTGTCGAAAACCTGCGATGCAGAGTCTGTTCCATTCCAAGAGTTCGCTGCCAACTGGTTACCAGTTGTAGATGAGAAAACTACGTAGTCGATGGTTAGCAACTGGTTACCAGTGAACTTAGGCCCTTCACCTTCACGCACAATCTTGCTCTGTGTTGACTTGATTCCTGCTAATGGTGCCTTTACTGACGCACCCGCCTCAGAAGTAGCAAATTCAACTGTTGGTACTTTGCCTTTTTCGGCAGTTACCTTGACTGCATCGATCTCAGAACCACCCTTAAGGCTCTCGCAAGCTTGGGCTAAACCTTCGAATGCTCTGACCTCAGGAGTTGCATTTGACATACAGCCAGTTAGTGAGATTGCCAGAGCAGAGGAAATAAGGACGGCTTTGATTTTGGACACAGTTACAACTTTCTTTGGATTTCCTCTAGTTTACTCGTGGTTTTGGTCAAATCCCTTGAGAGTTGCCTCGGCTGAGCCTTTAGCGGAACGAAGTGACTTTCTCAGCTTCTTTTGACTGACGCTTCGCTCTCCGACGTGCTCAGGGTTCCAAATGGCAATATCTTCATCTTCGAACTCAGGCTTATTGCGTCTACTAAAGCTTGGCAACTTGGTTCCTGGGGCAAGTCTTCTGGCGGTAAGT
>JBIJAB010000146.1:0-2735 GCA_044345975.1 Rhodoluna sp. | reverse complement strand
GCTCCTGCAACTATCGGTAGACCTGACAATGTAAAGATTGGCAAGGTTGGATTCCCGCTTCCAGGTGTTGGCATCAAGATTGCCGATGACGGTGAAATCTTGCTACGAGGAACTAACGTTCTGAAGAACTACTGGAACAACCCGAAGGCCACCTCGTCAACATTTGATGGCGAGTGGTTCAAGACTGGAGATATTGGCTCCTTGGACGAAGATGGCTTCCTATCGATTACTGGTAGAAAAAAGGAGCTGATTATCACCGCAGGTGGTAAGAACGTGGCTCCTGCTCTTCTTGAAGACCCACTACGTGCTAACCCGCTAATCAGCCAAGCTGTTGTTGTTGGAGATGCCAAGCCGTTCGTATCAGCTCTTATCTCACTTGACGAAGAGATGCTTCCTATCTGGCTTGAAAACAACGGCATCAAGGAAACTTTGAGTGTTGAAGATGCAACCAACAACCCAGTTGTTATTGCAGAGATCTCTAAGGCAATTGAAGCGGTCAACGCTAAGTTCTCAACAGCAGAGTCGATTCGAAAGTTCGCACTATTGCCTAAGGATCTAACTGAGAAGACAGGTCACCTAACTCCTTCATTGAAGATTAAGAGATCAGTTGTGATGGAGGACTTCGCCCACCTTGTTGATGACATTTATGCAGCAAGTGCTAAGTCAACTTGTCACAACATTGGTGATTACAAGATCTAACGAAGGAACCAATCGGTTTGACGCAAGAGTTTCATAGCTTCTTTGCGCTCATCGGTAGCTAACCTGTCGAGATAAAGCTTTCCATCCAGGTGATCGTTCTCATGCTGCAGCGCTTGGGCTAGTAGCCCTTCGCCTGTAATTGTTATGCGAGTGCCATCTAGTTGATATCCAGACAAAGAAGCTTTGGGGTATCTGAGCGTTTTATGCCAGAGACCAGGAACAGATAGGCATCCTTCGTCCAATAACTCTGGCTCGCCTTCAAGGACAAGTTCTTCTGGGTTGATTAGGTAACCGACTGTGCCATCGACGTTGTAACTAAAGGCACGAAGTGAAACTCCGATTTGTGGTGCCGCCACCCCAGCTCGGCCAGGTTCTTTAGTTGTGTCAATCAGATCTTCAATCAGGGCCTGAGTCTTTTCACCAAAGTCTTTGATTAGATCACACTTGGAAATTAGTACAGGGTCGCCGTAAAGGCGTATCTCACGAACCGGCATTGGCTACTTGGACTTAGCTAATCCCTCAACAACCAGTGCTGCAAGCTCACGTGCTGCTTCTCTGGTGTTTTTGTGCAACTGATCAAACTTGATTACTGAACCTGCAGCTAGAGCTGGGTCATACGGAATCTTCACAACTGCACGTACACGAGATTTGAAGTGAGCTTCAATTTCATCAAGCTTCACCAGGTTAGTTCCCTGAGTTGCTGTGTTTAGAGCAACTACTGAGCCTCGAACCAGATCGCCATAACCGTTAGCTTCAAGCCAGGTAAGTGTCTCAGATGCAAGTCTTGCTTCATCAACGGAACCACCTGAAACAATGACCAGTCCGTTTGCTCTTTGCAGAGTAGGTCTCATTACAGAGTGCACAATTCCAGTTCCACAGTCAGTCAAGACAACTGTGTAGTAGCGAGCAGCCATGTCAGCAACTACGTTGTAGTCACCCTCATCGAAAGCTTCAGAAAGCATTGGGTCGCTGTCAGATGCCAACACGTGCAATCTTGTTGCATCTCTTGAAACCATGGTTGAAAAATCAGTGAAGCCATCAACTGCTGCTGCCCTGTTCACAACATCTCTAACAGTGAATCTTGTTGACTTGCTAACACGCTCTGCAAGAGTTCCACGGTCAGGGTTAGCATCGATAGCAATCACGCGATCTTCTCTAACTAGAGCCATCGCCATACCAAGCAAAGTGGTAACGGTTGTCTTACCAACTCCACCCTTACGAGTTAGAACTGGAACAAACTTTGCTCCGCCATCAAGTTGAGCTGAGATTCTGGCATCGGTTGCCTTGCGCTCACGTGTGCGAAGGTTATCGCCAAGGTTTATTGTCTTAAGCGAAATGAAGTATAGGAATCTGCGGAAACCTGATTCAGGTGCAGGTCTGTTTTTAGGAGAAACATCGATTAGTCGGTCAGCTGTCAACATCGCTGCAGGCTCTGGCTGATCAAAAGCATCGCCACGCAAACTGTCTCTGCGGGTGTAGCCAGCCTGTCCATTTGCACCAGTGTCGGTACTTAGAGTTTCACCCTGAGGAACAATCGCTGTAGCTTCAGTTACAACCTTGATTGAAGAAGTTGAAGGGGTTAGATCGATTGAACCTGCATCTAAAGAGGTAGTAGATAGTTCTGAAGATGGAGTTTCTTCCTTCTTACGACGACGCATGAGTCCGCGTTCTGATTTTTCAGCCAAACTTAATCCTTTGTGTATCTTTGGGCTATAACAGTCGCCAAGCCGAACCTTGTACTTAGGTAAGTCTAATCTCTACTGGGGTTCGACAATGAGAATCAGGTCCCCTGACTCCACAGACTGGGTCTTCCCAATAGCCAAGCGCCTGACAATACCAGCAATATTTGAGGTAATTGTGGCTTCCATCTTCATGGCTTCAATGGTGGCTACTGGCTGACCTAAGGCCACAGGAGTGCCTTCAACGACCTGCAGGGTCACTACCCCAGCAAATGGGGCGGCAACCTCAGCAGGGTTAGCTGGGTTAGCCTTCTCCGCCACAACAACATCTGAGGCTATCTTCTTGTCCCTGATGTT
>JBIJAB010000145.1:0-2761 GCA_044345975.1 Rhodoluna sp. | reverse complement strand
ACGTTTTCGTATAGTTCTGGAATGTGTGTGAGGACATAGGTGGGTAGTGGTCTGGGTCCTTGGACTCCGCTTTCTATCTCAAAGTCAAAGGTTGCTCGGCCCTGCAAGATCGCAGACGATGTGCTTACTAGGTTGAAGTATCCATAGTCTTCCCCTGAGGATAGGTACTTCTCAGCCCAAGACATATCTCCGTTTGGGCCAGCTAGATAGCCGTCACTTGAGATAGCGGCATAGAAGATGCGTTCAGTCACAGTAAAAGACTAGTCAGGTATGCAAGTAAGTATTCGTAAGACCGAACAGGTAGACTTAGCGAAGATTTCGAGGATTCTATTAAAGGAGAACAATTGAAGACTTCAACCAAACTTGGAGCTGGTGCGAGCCTCACATTCTTACTTTCAAGTCTTCTGACCACTGGTGTAGCGGCTAATGCTGAGACCGTCGAAGGTTGTGGCGAGATTCCAGATGGGGCAGCACTAATAAAAACAGACAAGTATTGTGAGATAATTTTCGGGTCTTTTCCAAATCCCTCCCGAACTGGTACTTGGACTGTACCTGAAGGCGTAATCAGTTTGCAGTCTTTACTTGTTGGTGGAGGCGCTGGTGCAAATGACGGTGGGGGAGAAGATTTCGCTTCAGGTTGGGGTTACAGTGGCGATGGAGGAAAAGTTTCTTACGCCGACCTAACTTCAACTAAAGCAGGCACAGAACTTTTTATCAGATTTGGTGCCGGAGGTTTAACTGATTTTGCTGGTAATGGAGCATCGGTTGTTGGAGGGACTAGCGAAATACTAGGTCCAGGTGGGATTTCACTCGCATCAGCACTTGGCGGTCAAGGTACAGGTGGCGCAGGAGTCTGTACCGCGCCAGGTGTTTTTAACCGCGGATTCCTTGCGGTTGGAATCGGCGCAGCGGCATTTGACGATGGACTAGAAGCTTGTGAAGAGTTTGGATCCAAGGGAATTGTTCCAGCTGAAGACCCAAACTCAACTTCATTGTTTAAGGACCTCACCTTAGAGGCTCTCAATGGTGCTGCTCTAGGAAACGGAGGGATTTTGTCTAGCTCGGTACCTTCCGTATTTGGATCTGGGTGGGGTGCTTGGATCAAGGGCTCATTGGATGGATCTGTGACAGCCGCACCTTCAGGAGTTAGTGGTTCAGTTTCGCTTAGATACGTTCTGGAAGAAGTTCCAGTCGAAGAAGAAGAACTTGCTGACACAGGAGCTTCAGAAGAGCAGCTTTCAAACTTGGCTAAGACTGCAGCTTTGATCGCTGGTTTAGGCGCTCTAATGCTTATCCCTGCTCGCAGAAGAAGGAACAGAGCTTAGCTCTAAAGTACTTTGTAACTCAGATACCCTTGCATTAGTGCGAGGGTATCTTTGTAATAAGGCTTAATCAAGAAATGAAGGGCTGACCTCTAAATGGTGAATCCAATTCACAAAGTTCTCTCCAAAGCTAAAGAGAACACCAGTAAGTTAGCAATTAAGGGCGCTGGAGCAGAGATCAGTTTTGAAAGCTTCCAAAGCATGGTTGTGAAGGTAGCCGCTTTACTGCGTCAGCAAGGTGTGAAGCCAGGGGATGTTGTTGGGCTTCGCCTGCACGGTGGATTACATGCTGTATTTGTAGCCGCTGTCATGCACGAAGCTGCTGTTTCGTTTGCCGCTAAAGTTCCAATCGTGTCTCACCACAAGAACGATATCGACTTTGTCTTTAGCGACGAACCAGAACTGGTTTCTTTGGCAACTAAGGGAGTGCTTGTAACGCCAGATCTTTTGATGCAGGCAGACAGATTGAATTCTGAAATACAGCCGAATGAGTTTGAATCTGAAGGCAGTCTCGCTCATCTGATTTTCTCAAGTGGGACAACTGGTATTCCTAAGGGTGTGTGTTTCACAGTCAATGACTTAGTAGAAAGAGCTCAAGCCGCTTCTTTGAACTGGATGCCTGTAAAGCCTTTTCTTTGCCAATTGGCACAAGACACAGTATCTGGTGCTGTTACTTACTTCTACAGCATCTTCAACGGTGAAACATATTTAGTGCCAGGGACAGCTAAAGAAGATGCCCAACTCATTGAACAGATGAAGGTTACATCGATTCAGACTTCTCCTGCCAAGCTAAAGGATTTACTTACTGAATCAACTGATGGTAATAGTCAACTATCTTCTTTGAAAGTTATCCAGGTTGCTGGAGGCTTGCTTTCTAGAGAACTAGGCGAAGACGCTAGAAAGCTTCTAGGAGTTGAGCTTGTTTACATATACGGATCAACTGAGGTTGGCCTAGTTGCTAAGGGTCCAATCGATCCAAGTAATGCACAAATTGTGGGTCAAGTAATTCCTTCGGTCCAAGTCGAAATACTTGATGAACAAGGTCAAGCTCTCCCATTTGAATCAGATGGGGTATTGAGAGTAAAAACTAACTACCAATCTCGTGAGTATTGGAAGGTAGTTGATTCAGGGTCCAGTAGCTTTAGCGATGGCTGGTTCTATCCAGGGGATATAGCAAGGCTTTCAGCAGATGGCAGCCTTAGAGTTCTAGGTCGAGTCGATGAGGTAGTAAATCTTTCAGGAGTGAAAGTTGATCCGAGTTTTATTGATTCTCAGATATCTAGCTACCGAGGTATTAGAGATTTTGCTTGCTTTGCTATTCCCGACGATATACAGCTCTATGAAAAGCTCGCCATTGCCGTCGTGTTCGATGATGAGATAAGTATTGAGAACTTCATCACTCATATGAGAACTCTCTTGGGTGATAGTTATCCACGAGC
>JBIJAB010000144.1:0-2786 GCA_044345975.1 Rhodoluna sp. | reverse complement strand
GAGTTGACTTCCTTCGTGCTCTTAGAGCTTTTGCTAAGCGTCACAGACGCTTCGGAGCTTAGGTTAACTAAAGGTAACGGCTTAGACACACCAAGCGTGTTGAGATACCAATTTTCAAGAGAAGTTCTAACATAACTTCAACAAGTGAATTGGAGAATAAATGGCCGCTAATAGCAGTTCTACGACCAAGACCACAAAGACCACTGCTAAGGCCAAACCAGTCAAGCCGGATACGGCAATCAAGACCTTCATCATAGACACTTCAGTTTTCCTAGCTGACCCTAGAGCAATGTTCAGGTTCAAAGAACATGAACTTGTAATTCCAATCATCGTTATCAATGAGCTTGAGAAAAAGCGTCATGATCCAGAGATTGGTTACTTCGCAAGACAGGCTCTCAGAAACCTGGATGATCTTCGAATCAAACACGAAAGATTAGATTTCCCCATCCCAGTTGGAGAGGGCGGAACTCTTCGAGTTGAACTGAATCACATCAACCCTGATGTTCTTCCAGTTGGTTTCCAACTAGGCGACAACGACTCAAGAATCCTTGCTGTTGCAGCAAACCTGTCCAATGAAGGCTTTGATGTCACCGTGGTATCTAAGGACCTGCCACTACGTGTCAAGGCTTCTGCTCTTGGTCTATCAGCGGATGAATACAAAGCTGAGATGGCAGTTGACTCTGGCTATACAGGTATCGCTGAGATTGCTCTTAGTGCTGACCAGATGAGTGATTTCTACGATGGTGAAATCTATGACCACCCTCAAGTCAAAGACCTACCTACTAACTGTGGTCTAGTTATCACAAGCGAAAGAGGCAGTGCTCTAGGTAGAGTCACCCAGGACAAGAGAATCAAGCTAGTCAGGGGAGATAGAGACCTGTTCGGTGTTCATGGTCGTTCAGCAGAGCAGAGACTTGCTATTGATGTTCTACTAGATCCAGAGGTAGGCATTGTTTCTCTAGGTGGTCGAGCTGGTACTGGTAAGTCTGCTTTGGCTCTTTGTGCTGGTTTAGAAGCAGTTCTAGAAAGGCGTGCTCACAAAAAGATCATGGTCTTTAGACCTTTGTATGCAGTTGGTGGGCAAGAGCTAGGTTTCTTGCCTGGCACAGAAGCCGAGAAGATGAACCCTTGGGCTCAAGCAGTCTTTGACACTCTAGGGCCACTGGTTAGTAAAGAAGTGATAGAGCATGTCATGGATAGAAATCTTCTAGAAGTTCTTCCTCTTACACACATCAGAGGTAGATCACTTCATGACACTTTCGTAATCGTTGATGAAGCACAATCACTTGAGAGAAATGTTCTACTAACAGTTCTAAGTCGTATTGGACAGAACTCAAGAGTGATCATGACTCACGATGTGGCACAGCGAGATAATCTCCGAGTTGGTAGACACGACGGTGTTGCATCAGTGATTGAAGCGCTCAAGGGCCAGGCACTGTTTGCCCACCTGACTCTAACTAGATCAGAGCGCTCACCAATTGCAGATATGGTTACTAGCCTTCTAGATAACTAGGCTGTGCATAACTTAAGAAGCCTTTTTGGTTTTTGACTAACTTGGGTTGGTGCCCAGTCCTTCTGAATTACTAGCCCTAATACCCGCTCTGTATTTGCTAGCGGTGGCATGGCCCTTAGCTGTAATAGATCTAAGAGAACATCGTCTTCCAAATAGGTTAGTCTTGCCGACCTATCCGATAGCTCTTGCCTCACAGCTTGTTGCCACCATAATCTCGATGGACTGGGCACGGTTTCTATTTGGCGTTCTTTGCTCTTTGGTTGTTTTAGTGATTGGAATCTTTGCTAATCACTTTGATGTCCTAGGCATGGGTGATGTGAAGTTAGCGGGAGCACTTGCTCTGATTCTTGGTTACTTCAATGTGTATCTGCCGATACTGGCCATTGGTATTGCCTTTGTTCTTGCCTTTGGAGTGATTCTTTTACTTCTCACCAAAGGCAAGGTAAGCCTGGGTACGAGTATCCCCTTAGGGCCTTACCTGTTACTTAGCTTTATTGGAACTACAAGTTATTGGGTGATTACTCACTCGGCTTAGTCATGGATAGAACATCTAGGGCTTTATCTAGCTGTTCCATGGTTAGCTTCTCACCATCAACGTAGCCAAGTTCAATAGTTGCCTCGCGGATTGTTACACCCTTAGCAACAGCATGCTTAGCAATCTTGGCTGCTGACTCGTAGCCGATGTATTTGTTTAGCGGGGTAACAATAGAAGGAGAAGATTCAGCTAATGCTCTTGATCTTTCAACGTTAGCTTCAAGACCATCAATGGTCTTATCAGCTAGAAGAACAAGAGAGTTAGATAGCAATCTAATTGACTCAAGTAAAGCGTTACCCATTACTGGGATCGCTACGTTGAGTTCGAAGTTACCTGTTGCACCTGCCCAAGCTACTGTTGCATCGTTACCGATTACTCGAGCAACAACCATCATTACGGCTTCTGGGATAACTGGGTTAACCTTGCCAGGCATGATTGATGAGCCTGGTTGTAAATCTGGAATAGCAAGTTCACCGATACCTGCGTTAGGTCCTGAACCCATCCAACGAAGGTCGTTACAAATCTTGGTAACACCAACAGAAAGAGTTCTAAGAGCACCTGATGCCTCAACTAGAGCATCTCTAGCTCCTTGGGCTTCAAAGTGGTTTCTAGCTTCTGTTACAGGAAGCTTTGTCTCTGCTGCAAGTAGACGGATAACTTCCTGAGGGAAACCCTTAGGAGTGTTGATGCCTGTACCAACTGCGGTTCCACCTAGAGGAACTTCAGCAACGCGAGCAA
>JBIJAB010000023.1:0-10333 GCA_044345975.1 Rhodoluna sp. | reverse complement strand
AAGCAACAGCTAGAAGCATCAAAAGGAACAGGGCAATACGCATGCTGGTGAGCTGACGCCATAGCCATCTAGCCCAAGACTTTAGAGATAGATCTGGAGCCTCAATAGGCTCTGCGTATTCCTTACGGACTACATATTTAGACTGCCGGGATGAAGACACCACTCACCTCCGCGATTCTGTCGATAACAAACTGCCATAAACCTGTCACTAGAAGAAGACCAAGGATAATCAACAGAACACCGCCGGCGATGTTGATTACTCTTATGTTCTTCTTGATAAATCCGATTGACTTAGTGGCCCAACCAAATCCTGCAGCTGCTAGAACAAATGGAAGTCCTAAACCAATTGAATAAACAGCCGCAAGGAATGCACCTCTACCAACTGAACCAGTATCAAAAGCAAGATTTAGAACTGCCGCAAGAGTTGGGCCAATACAAGGAGTCCAACCTAATCCAAAGACAACACCAAGTATTGGTGCTCCAACCAAACCTGCACTCGGCTTGATGTTTAGCCTTGCTGTTCGTTGAGCAAAATCAAAGCCACCGATAAGAACTATTCCTAGAAGCAAAACAATTACACCTGAGCCTCTTTGCAACCAGTTCTTTACTTCACCAGAAAAGATCGAACCTAGTCCACCAAAGCCAGCACCTAACGCGACAAAGACAACGCTGAATCCTGCGACAAACAAAAGTGAACCAGTAATCATTCTGGATTTGGTGTTAGCTGATCCTGAAACAATTCCAAGGTATGCAGGTAGAAGTGGTAACACACAAGGACTAAAGAATGAAACTAAACCAGCAAGAAGCGCAATAGGTGCAGCCAACCAAAGTGGCCCAGAGGTTATTGCTTCAAAGTTCAATCTGTCGCACCTTCTTCAATGACTGAAGTGATTAGTGCTCTCAGTGTTGTCTTCTTGGCAATGCCAAGAACTCTTGCGGCTGGTCTACCTTCTCTATCTATAACCAGAGTGGTTGGAACAGCAGCTGGAGTAACAACACCGGTGAAAGCTAAAACAACATCTCCTGATTCAGCATCCATGATGCTTGGAAAATCCATGTTGAAAGATCTCTTGAAAGCGTTAGCAGTGTCAGCACTGTCTCTAACGTTGACACCAATGAACTGAACCTTACCTTCAAACTCTTTAGCTAGCTCAACTAGGTCTGGGGCTTCCGCTCTGCATGGAGCACATGATGCGTACCAGAAGTTCATAACGGTGATGACACCTGGCAAGTTAACTGAACCTAAAGGTGAACCGTCATTAGCTAAACCAGACCAGGTAATTGGCTCTGATCTGTTCTCTGGTTTGATTTCGGTAACAGTTCCATCTCCTGACTGGTAACTGTTATTCATGCTCGGGGTTTCTGTGCAGGCTGATAAAGATGTCAGCGCAAGAGTAAGTCCAGCAATAACTGCTACTGCTCTTTTCAAACCGCACCCTTATCTATTGAGGCGAGCTTTGAAGCTGGATCTAGATAGCCAACCTCAACTAGCTTGCCGTCCTGTATTTCAAATGTTGTGATGCTAGATAAAGCACAGCGTCTTTTTCTAGGGTCGTGCATTAGTCGCTTGCCGTTCGCACTTAGGCTCATTACCCAGATAGGTAACTGGTGAGTAACTAAAACAACGTCACCGTCTAATACTGAATCAGACGCCTGAATAATCGCTGAGTGCATGCGAGTGATGATCTCTTTGAAGGACTCTCCCCAAGCAGGCTTAGCTGGGTTTCTGAAGTGCCACCACCATTGAGGCTTCGCAGCCACTGCCTTTACGCTTAGCTTTCTACCCTCAAATACGTTGTATGGCTCAATTAGATCTGCTTCTGTCTTGGCATCAATACCAAAGAGCTCTTCAATAGGCTTGGCTGACTCTTGGGCTCTTACTAAAGGAGAGGTATAGATGGCCGTGACATTAGCCCCCATAGCCTTTAGTTGCTTAGCTGCCTCTTTAGCCATTTCATGGCCAGTATCTGAGAGGTGGAAGTTAGGAAGTCTGCCGTAAAGCACTCCGCCTGGGTTGTATACCTCTCCATGACGGACTAGGTGAATACGTTTTGCAGGCATAACCTCAAGTCTATCGCCCGCTAAACTTGGGGTTTAGGCAACAAGTAAAAGGACAGAGAAAATCATGCGCGAACGCATTTTGGTCAAAGATTTAGCACAATCTGAAGATGGCCCAGTAGTCATCGGTGGCTGGGTTGAGACCCTTAGAGACCAAAAGAGAATCCAATTCATCGTCCTAAGAGACGAGACTGGCTCTGTTCAGGTTACCTACCCAAGACGTGAAGAAGTAGACGCGCTGGCTGACACAGTATCTACACTTACCTCAGGCAGCTTTGTTTGGGTAACCGGACGTCTAGTCCACGATGAAAGAGTGAAGCTAGGCGGCATTGAGATCCAGCTAGATGACCTAGAAGTCATTACCATTGCCGACCCAGAGACCCCTATTGCTGAAGACTCAGGTATTGATAAGCGCTTGGACTGGAGATTCATTGATCTTCGCAGAGCAGAGATGAACCTGGTCTTCAGAGTTCAGACAACCATTGAACATGCCTGGAGAACTTACTGGGTGAACAACGGCTTCATTGAGATTCACTCTCCTAAATTGATGAGCTCACCATCAGAATCTCATGCAGAGCTATTCAAGATGGAGTACTTCGAGACTGTTGCCTACCTAGCTCAGTCACCTCAGTTCTATAAGCAGATGGCGATGATGGCTGGTTTCGGTCGTATCTTTGAAATCGGCCCTGTGTTTAGAGCAGACCCTTCTTTCACTTCTCGTCACGCAACAGAGTTCACATCTGTTGACATGGAAGTTTCATACATTGAATCTCACGAAGACATCATGAAGATTCAAGAAGACCTAATGGTTGCTGCCATCACTGCAGTGAAGGAACAGCACGGTGATGAGATCAAGCGTCTGTTCGATGTTGATGTTGTTATCCCAACAACACCATTCCCAAGAATTCCTCTAGCTGAAGCAATCGACATAGTTGCTAAGCGTGGTCACGAGATTACTCGTGGAGGAGACATGGACCCTGAAGGTGAAAGACAGATTGCAGCTCACGTTCAAGAAACTTACAACCACGAGTTTGTCTTCCTAACCGACTACCCATCAACTGTTCGCCCGTTCTATCACATGCGTCATGCGGATAACCCGAACCTAACTAAGAGCTATGACCTTATCTGGCGTGGAACTGAGATCACTACCGGTGCTCAACGTGAACACAGATTAGAAGTTCTAATTGAACAGGCTAAGTCAAAGGGCCTAGACCCAGCAGGTCTTCAGTCATACATGGACTTCTTCAAGTACGGTGCACCATCACACGGTGGATTCGGTATGGGTCTTCTAAGAGTTGTAATGCTTTTGCTTCACGAAACAAACATTCGTGAAGTTGGTTACCTATTCCGTGGACCTAACCGCCTGGAGCCGTAATTAATGTTTGAACGTTTTTCTCAAATCCAAGGTGTTAATGCCTCGTATACAGAAGGCCAGCAGGCTCAATACAAAGCTCAGCATGATGCGATAGCTGAAGCCGTCGCAGAGCAGAAGCGCAAAGGTGCACTCTTTAGTGACGTTGATGTTCAGAAACTAATTGCTGACCACTATGCATTCGTCCAACAGTTCTGGACACCAAACAAGCAGGCTTACAAATCTCTTGCTCTGACATATGTACTAGACCCGGCATTCGAAGAAGTTTATGAGTCCTTCGAGCCGGGCCTAGCTAAATACATCAAGAGTGCCATTGAGATCTGGGCTGACCAGAACCTTGATTAACTGTCCCTAAGTTTCTTGGCTTCGCTTCTTGAAACAAATGGTTCGCCCTTCATTCCATAAGACCAGTACTTCTGGAGAGAGACCCAACCTGATATAAAGAATGCAATTACTAGAATCTGCCCGCCACTCAGGGTGAAATCATAAACTGCATCAGGCATCGACGTGATTGAGAAATCCTTTGAACCAAAGAAATAGTCTTTGTATCCATAAAGGAATGCTCCAACCAGTGCTACACCTAGAACACCGACAAAGGATTCGTGTGCACGCCGTAGAGCATTATCTCTGCGCCTCATGTGGTATTCGTCAAGAAATTTGACAGGCTTTTCATCTTGAATATACAGGAATCGAAGACGCGGCCAAGACAGATCCGAATTCTTTTCTTGAAAGTTGAAAACGAATCTGACTGAAATAGCATGCAGGAGCAGGACTAGGCAGATGAGGCTCAAGTACCAAAGTGATAGTTCAGGGTTCATGAATGAGTAATAGCCGTAACCAAATAACACTGCAATAGATAGCAGAGTAATGATCACCCTTGCATAAGTGTTTCTTAGACCTGCGAAGAACTCATCGTTTCGAACCCAGCTTATGATTTTGGCTTCTATCTTGTCCCCTAGATCTTTAGAAGGCCATTGCTTCTCTGCTTGGCTAGTGAGTTTCTCTATCTGAGCTTCTAGATCGCGAATCTGTTGCTCAAGTGATTTCTTATCTTTTGCTGCCATTAGTTCTCCTCCAAACTAAAGATTTGTTCAACTTTTTTGTTTAGTGCTTTTGCTATTCGTAAGGCGAGCACAAGGCTCGGGCTATATTCGTTTCTCTCGATGTAGCCGATGGTTTGATAGTGGACATCCACGGCATCAGCCAGCTGTTGCCTGGTGATGCTTGCTTTAGTCCTTATCGCTTCGAGCCGGTTGTATACAAGCTCTTCATCTGCCTTTGGTTTACGACCCATGGGTTACTTCAAGGTCTCTAGATGGGCTATGCGCTGCTTTGCAGTCGGGTGACTGTAATACATGAACACGAATAGTGGGTGTGGAGCTGGGTTACTCAGATTGTCTGAGCTAAGGCGCGATAGTGCGTTCTTGATTTGATTTGGTTCTCCGATCTTTGCTGAGAACTCATCCGCTGAGTGTTCATTTCTTCTTGAGAAGAAGTTAGTAACTGTGTCTAACACCAAATTCATAGGTGAAAACAATGCTGAGAAACCAATCAGGCCAAGAATGATGTTTGACTCTGCTCCGCCTAAGGCTAGTGAGATCTCAGGCGATGAAGTTGCCCAACCGAATAAAGCGAAGATAAGGAACAGTTGGATTGTGTTCATAACTAGGAATGCTCGAACATGCCCCAGACGATCATGGCCAATCTCGTGGCCCAATACGGCTACCACTTCATCAGTAGTGTGCTTTTCAATTAGAGAATCAAACAACACAATAGTTTTTGTTTTACCCAGTCCACTGAAGAAAGCGTTGGTCTTTGAAGAACGCTTCGAGCTATTCATCACAAAGATTCTGCCTACTTTGTAATTCTGTGCTTTGCACATCCCTAGGATCTTCTCTCGAAGTTCACCTTCAGGCAATTGCTGAAGCTTGTTGAATAGAGGAAGAATCACAGAAGTTCCGAATGCTGCACTAAACAGCTGAACAATCATTACTGCGATGAATGCTATCCACCATATTTGATTAGGAATCTGTTGGTAAATCCAAAGAAGGAGCAAAACTAGTGGTCCAAGAATGACTGCACCGACAACCAGGCCTTTGATTCGATCTGTGACAAAAGTTCCCACTTTAGTTCTGTTGAAGCCAAATTTTGCCTCAATCACAAACGTCTTGTAAACAGAGAAAGGAATTCCAATGACGAACATAGCCAGACCAAGTCCAACAATGAAGGCAAAGCTTTGCCAGAGTCCGTCCTCGATAGATTCAGACAAGCTTGTTTGAATAGAGCCAAATGTTCCAGTGGCAACTAGCGAAAAGAAAACAATTGCTTGAATCAGAATCCTCAGGGACTGGAATCTACGATTCGCCGTGTTATAGGAAACGGCTTTCCTAACCTCATCAGTAGACCCCTTGTTCAGCGAGTCTGTAGCTGATCTAATATCTAGTTCGTTTACTACCACTTTGAATACTGCTACTGATGCGATAAGAACGAGTATGAGCAGTTGAATTGTAGAAGCTGACATTTACATACCTACTTTCTGTCCGCCTATCCTAGGCTTACAGATGTAGTATAATTACTATGTAGTAATAATGCAACAAGCTAGTCTGGCGTTTTGCTCCAGTCAACAATTTTTAGACCTGGAACTCGTTTGAAGTCTTTAGTGTTCTTGGTCACCAGCGTTGCTCCTACACTAAGGGCATGACCTGCAATGAGCGGATCAAAGAAACCGATTTGTTGACCTTTTCTCCTTAACTCCGCCTCTAGTAAACCAGCTCTCTCTGACGCCTTGGAATCGAAAGGAAGAATCTCGATAGCTGCTAACAAGCTCTTTAGCCTGGCTTGAGCTCTAGGTCCGCGATTTTCAATTCCTGTGCCAGCCCAAAGCTCTTGGGAAACAATTGACGATATTGCGATATCTTGAATATTGGTCAATTCAAATTGTAAAAGTGAATCCTGCCTGAAACGAATGATGTCAATAACAATGCTTGTGTCTAAGTGGAACTTCAATCTGACTCTTCCAAAAGTTCCTCAATTGCAGGATGGAGTCTTGGCTCTCGATATCTCTTCACGTACTTGAGCTTCGAAAGTTCGGCTTTTTCTGCGTCGCTTGCCTCACGCAGCTCTCTTAGGAACTGTTGTTTGAGTTCTTCCCTCGTAATTTTTGTAATGACCACTGCTTCAAATTCCTTGTTATAAGAAATTCTTACCTGCTCGCCAGCAAATCTCATTTCTGCAGGAATTCGAATGGCTTGACTGCCTCCATTCATGAATAACTTCCCTAGCACGCCTTCATCTGACCGAATTGCTTCTTCGGCAATTTTTCTGATCACTGATTTCTTCATTTCTATCCCTGCATGAATTATAAGATGTATAGACATATCGTATAGATATCTGCAGACAAGTCAAGAGTTGTTAGCGAACGAATTCGTCTAAAGCTCCACGCAATCTCTCTGGATCGATACGCCAGTAATTATGAACTTTTCCATTGATTAGAAGTACTGGAACATCTTCTGAGTATTTGTTCCAAAGGTCTTCGTCAACCAGGATGTCATGCTCAACCAGATTCACCTGAATGTGTCTGGCTACTCCTGTGTATTCTGCCCTGAAGGCTCCAACCACAGCGTTGACTGTAACTCTGGCCTCATCACAGAGATGACAGCCTGATTTACCTATGAGAGTAAGGTCGATGGTTGTGCTCATGCCTCAAGATTATTCCAGTTATCTGCCTAGACTAGACATGTGCCTAAAACCCCTAAGAAGAAACCCGCGGCGTTCTTCGACGTCGATAACACGCTAGTGCGTGGCTCGACCAGCTATCAGTTTGGCAAAGAGGCATACCGCAGAAGATTCTTCCCTCGCAAAGACTTCATTGCTTTCGCTTGGCACCAGGTGGTTTTCCTTACCAAGGGTGAAACCACACACATGCTCTCTGCCATCAAGGACAGAGCCCTAGAACTAGTTCGTGGTCGTGAATACGCCCAGATGATTGCACTAGTCTCTGATGTCTATGCATCGAATATCAAGCCAAAGGTTTGGCCTGAAACAGCTCGTCTTGCTCAGCAGCACATTGCTGCAGGCAGAGAAGTTTGGCTGATTACTGCGGCTCCTCAAGAAATGGGCGAAGAGATTGCTAGAGCTCTAGGTCTCACTGGTGCTCTTGGTACAAAGCTTGAACACATTGATGGGATTTTGACAGGCAACCTTGTTGGTAAGCCACTACACGGCAAAGAAAAACCTAAGGCAATCAAGAAGTTGGCCAAGGAACGTGGCTTCAGCCTGAAGAAGTCTTTTGCGTACAGCGACAGCCATAACGATCTTCCGATGCTTACCCTGGTTGGCCACCCAGTTGCTGTGAACCCAGACAAGCTCCTAAAGATTTATGCCAAGGCGGCAGGCTGGAAGATATACGACTTCAAGCGCAGAGAGCTTCGCCTTCAGAAGAAAACCGTGAAAAAAGAAATCAAGATCGGTAAGCGCGGTTAAATAAAGAAAACCCGCAGGATAACCTGCGGGCCTCTTCGCTCTTAGAGCTAAATCACGAAGTGTTTACTTCTTGTTACGACGTTGGTGACGAGTCTTACGAAGCAACTTACGGTGCTTCTTCTTTGACATACGCTTACGACGCTTCTTGACAACTGATCCCACAAAGACCTCTTTATTTAGATAAACCCCTGTGATTCAGGGGTTCTTTCGACTTCTAGTATTCTAACCCACCCCAGGCCCATCTCTAAAACCTCAAGGTGCCCATAGCCCTAGGCAATAACTCAAGTAAACTCAGGGGCATGACAGAAGAGCAGCCCTACACCGTAGTAAGCAAGGAAAAGGGATTTGAGATAAGGCACTATCCAAGCTACGTCCTGATCCAGGTTCAGACTCAGGGCGAATTCTCAAGAGCTGCCAATATGGCATTCGGTCCTTTGGTCAGTTACATTTCAGGACGCAATCAAACTCGTGAGAGGTTCGCCATGACAGCTCCTGTGATCCATGCTCCTGACCAAGCCGCTAAGAACCACACAGTTAGCTTTGTTCTTCCCAAGGATGTCAGCATCAAGGATATTCCCCTGCCTGCCGATGCTCAAGTTTCAAGTCTGCACGTGGATGGACACTACGCAGCTGCCATCAAATTCCGAGGCTTAGCGAACTATGAACACTTCAAGTCCTTTGGGGATAAGCTGCTTGATTCATTGAAGGCAGCAGGTCTCACTCCAGATGGCGACCCTTACTATGCTCGTTTTGATCCACCCTGGAAGCCAGGCATGCTCCGTAGAAATGAAGCCATAGTTGCTTTGAAGAATTACCCCAAAGCAAGTTAATCAACTATTTACCTAAATGTTTATCTCTGGTAGCGGCTTGAAGTTGCCTCTCATCTATCCTTGAGAAATGATGAAGTCAAGCGTTCTATTTGTATGTGTCCACAATGCCGGTCGTTCACAGATGGCAGCAGGTTTTCTTAGAGAACTAGCTGGTGACCGTGTAGAGGTTCTATCTGCTGGAACGCAGCCTAAGAACGAAATCAACCCAATGGCTATAGAGGCAATGGCTGAACTTGGAATTGATATTGCCGACCAGCAACCTAAAGTTCTGACTGAAGAAGCAGTAAAGGCAAGTGACTACGTCATCACAATGGGTTGTGGAGATGAATGCCCATGGTTCCCAGGCAAGATTTATCTAGATTGGGTTTTAGATGACCCAGCAGGTCTAGGTGTTGAAGCGGTAAGACCAATAAGAGACAAGATCAAAGATCTCGTAACTGCACTAGTAGCAGAAATAGACGCTAAGCCTTAGGTTTTCTAGCTGCTGGCTTTTTAGCAACAGGCTTCTTTGCTGGAGCTTTCTTAGAAGTAACCTTCTTTGCAGCAACCTTAACCTTCACTGTCGCTTCTCCAACTTTTACAGTTGCTTCACGCTTGGCATCAGATAGTTTTCTGCCTAGTTCTTTGCCAGCCTGCTCAGGGTCGACATCAAGGTTGATCTTCACACCTGCACGCTTTTCTAACCAGGTAGCAGCTGAAGATAACAGGTTGCCAATGTTCTCACCAAGAATGTCCGCTTGGCCTGATACAAAAGCGGAACCGAACTTCCCGAACCACTTAGCTGCATGACCGAAACCAGTTTTATTCAAACTGTATGTGCTGGTCTTGCCCTTGGTAACAACAGTTAGTAACTCTGCTTCAACCAACACCTTTAGGTGCTTGTCCAATGCGGTTGCTGAAAGCTTTGTCTTCTTAGCAAGAGCAGCTGTTGTTAGTGCCTCAGCAGCAACGTATTCGAGAATGGTGCGACGGTTCTGATCTGCTAACGCATTGAATACATCGGTCATTTTCTTTGCTCCTGGGCTATTTCCTTAGCGCGAGCTAACGCTGCGCTTGTTGCTTTAAAGAATAAGTCATTGAGGTTACCCTCTTGCAACACTGCAATAGCCTTCATGGTTGTTCCATTAGGGCTAGTCACCTGTCTTCTGAGTTCAGCAGGGTCACCCTGAGTTTGAACCAGAAGTTCGCTTGCTCCAAGGAAAGTTTGTGAAACAAGTAGATAAGCATCTTCTTCGCTAAAGCCATGACTAACGGCAGTCTTGATGAACTCTTCGATGAAGTAAAAGACATAAGCAGGACCTGAACCAGAAATGGTTGATAGAGCATCAATCTGTTCCTCAGGTATTACCAATGTTTTACCAACAGCATCAAAGAGTGAAACTGCAACAGCTAGTTGTTCATCAGTAACCCTTGAACCTTTAGAAACTCCCGTTAGTCCTTTTTGAATAAGTGCTGGAGTGTTAGGCATTGCACGAATAACAGCAACTGAATCTGGAAGATGATCTTCCATCGTCTTTATTTCAACTCCAGCTGCTACTGAGATAACTAAAGCGTCCTTAGATATCACACCTCTAACTTCTTCTAGTACCTC
>JBIJAB010000143.1:0-2795 GCA_044345975.1 Rhodoluna sp. | reverse complement strand
AGGCAGCAGTTGCTTATGCGGTTAACAACAACATGCCAAACATCTGGCTTGTTGGTTGGTCTTTTGGAACAGAGCTTGCTTTAAAGTATGGCCCTGACCAGGAAGTCCTTGGAGCGATTCTGCTATCCCCACCACTACATAGAACAAGCGTGGAAGAACTTGAACGTTGGAACTTTGTTGATAAGAAACTAGTTGCTCTTATCCCTGAACACGATGATTACCTTAAACCTCAAGAGGCTGCAGTGAGGTTCCTAGCAATCAAGAACATTGAACTACTAAATATTGAAGACGCTAAGCATCTCTGGGTTGGGGAGACCGCGACAAAGCGTGTTCTTGATGAAATCGTAAGAGTAACTAACCCTGCTAGTTATCCACTACCTGAGTTTTATACTGCCTAGCGTTTATCTTGCCTAGGCACCCAAACCTCGCGAAGTATCAGCAGAATCGTTGCTGCTGTTGGGATTGCAAGAAGTGATCCTAGGATTCCAGCTAAAGCACCACCTGCAAGAGCTGAAACAATGATGACCGCTGTTGGAACGTTAACGGCTTTCTTTAGAACTCTTGGAGCAACTAAATAGGCTTCAATCTGAATGTATGCAAGAAGTGCAATAGCAACAGCAATGGTTGTCTCTGTTGGTGATGTTGCGGCAGTAATCAAGATCACAATCGATGCACCGGTCAGCGAACCAATGATTGGGATCAGTACCAATAGGAAGTTGATAAAGGCTAGAACAACAGCAAACTCAACTCCAGCAATCATCAACACGGTGAAAAGAATTGAGGTGTTGATGGAAGAAACAACAACCTGACCCATAACGTATCGGCCAACAGATCCAATCACTTCGTCAACAATGCCTTCAAGCTTTTTACGGTGACTCTTTGCTACCAAGGTAATACCTACGCGTTTGATGCTAGGAAGAGCGCTCATGAAATACAGGGTCAAAATAGTCACGGTAAGGAATCCAAATATTGCGTTGAGAATAGTGATACCAACCTTGACAACGCCACCTAAAAGATTTGGCCAGTTCTTGCTGTCAACAATGAATTCACCAGCACTATTTAGAGCAGTTGCCACACTGCCACCAAGTCTTGAGTCGATGCTTTCAACTAGGGGAAGCTTCAGGAATTCCTTGAGAAGCTCAGGAAGGTTAGTAATAAAGGAGTTAGCTTGAGAGATTAGGGGAGGAAGGATTGCAACAAAAACAGCTGTCAGCAAACCAAACACACCCAGGGCAACTATGCCGATGGCAAAGCCACGCTTCTTTACTCTGCGTTGCAATAGCTGAACCAAAGGCTCTAGGCCAAGAGTGATGAATAGGGCAGTGATGATTGAAGTGATGATGCCTGCCAAAGAAACAACTGCGCTACCAAGAGCAATAGCGGTCAGGACTCCAAGTCCACCCAAGAGACCGATCTGATACGCGTGTGTAATCCTTCTGTGGTTAGTCTCTGGCATCCCCGCTCCTTAGTATTACTTGATGTCTTTACTGACCTGATCAATAACCTGTTTTAGGTTATTGAGATACACCATAATGCTGTCACGTTCGTTGCTTAGTTTGCGCTCAGCACTCTCCATGACATGAAGTCTTTGAGTCACCTTCGCTTGAGTGGCAGCAAGAATGGCTCGAGCTTCACTTTCGGCAGCAGTAATAATCTCTTCCGCTTTGTTGCGGGCCTCTTCGGTGGTTGCCTTGTTAATTGATCTTGCCGCTGCTTCTAGAGTCTCGGCTTCCAGCCTTGCTGCAGAAACCTTAGTTAGAGCAGTAGAGAGTTGAGCGTTAGCGTCATCTAGATAGCGTTGGGTCTGAGCAACTGCTTCCTGGTACTTCTTTTGGTAGGTAGCTTCGGCTTCTGCTCTTCTGGCAGTTAGTTCAAGATCTAAATCTATTCGTGCTTGTTCAGATAGAAGTGCGGTTTTCAGAACATCATCTAGCGGTTGGGTTAGTTGACGCTCAACAATAAGTCTGCGTTCAGCTAGTTCACGAGCAGATGCTGATTCTCTAACTTCAATTTCACGCTTTGAACTTGCTCGCATTCTGGCAACTTCTGTTGAGATCGCACCTCGAATGGCACCGGCTTCACGAGTTGCTTCTTCAATAATTCTTTCTGCTTCAACTTTGGCCTTAGCCATTGTTTCTTCATAGTCAGCTCGTGCCGAGTTGATGATACGTTCAGATCTTCTCTGAGCCTCGGCTACTAGTTCGTCATAGTATTCCTGACCGTCTGCCTTAAGTTGTTCGACTTCTGAGCTAACGCTGGCTAGCACTCCATCACGTTCTGCTTCAGCGTCAACTACTAGCCTCAGGGAGAGCTCTTCCGCTGTGCTTAGGATTTGAGCTGCTTTGGCACCAACACCGGCATAGCTAGGGTTCTTAGCCTCCGCAGCTTCGCTTTCAAGCTCGATTAGCCGATTTTGGGCATCTCTGAGCTCTGAGGCCAATTGGGTGTTCAAATTGGTCAGATTTATCAGTTCTTTACGAAAATCCTTGATGGTGTCATCTACTAGGCCACGCTCGTAGCCTCGCATTACCAGCGGGAAATCAGTCTCATCGGCTGCCAAGGGTGCTCTCCAGAGGGCTTAGGTAGAATAGACGGGGTCGTCAATAACCCCAAGTTTAGCCTGAAAGGAGCATTATGCGTTTTGTTATAGCCACTGTGCTCCTTGTAGCCTCGGCAGTCAGCGTAATACTTGGCTATGCCACTAGAGCCCAGTTCGCCGAAGATTCGGGCAATAGGGTCGAATTTCAAGTAGATTCCGCCTATTCCTATGTGGTCATCCCAAACAGTACCCTGAC
>JBIJAB010000142.1:0-2808 GCA_044345975.1 Rhodoluna sp. | reverse complement strand
CTAAGAAGGGTTATGACGATACCCGCACCAAGATTCCTGCCTTCATCAAGAGCATGGCAGCAGCCTTTGAACTAGATGCTGAGATTGAATTCACTCCAGCAACCAAGGTGCTTATCAATGACCACCCATCAGTTGACCGTGTTGAGCGTGTAACAAAGGAGCTCTTTGGAGATGCCCGTTACATCACAATGCAGCAGCCAATCCCAGGTGGTGAAGACTACGCCAGCATCGTTGAGGTAATCCCAGGAGCATTTGTCTTCCTAGGTGCAGCTTTCCCTGGTACTAAGCCTGAAGAGCGTGAAGCTAACCACAGCAATAAAGCCAAGTTTGATGAAGGCGTTCTAGCCGATGGGGCTGCTCTTCTAGCAGCCCTAGCCTTCGACACTCTCAATGAGGCAGCAGCTAAGTAAATACCCTTACCTCTAGGTAAACAAAAGTTACGTATAGTTTCAGTCCTAAGTTGGCCTGTGAGCCGTTTCTACCTAACCTTAGAACACACTTCACACCAACCAAGAGAGAACACTATGAGCAACCAACCTTCAGAATGGGGATTCGAAACAGCACAGATTCACGCTGGAGCTACCCCAGATCCAACAACCAATGCTGTTGTCACACCTATCTATAACACCACCGCCTATGTCTTCAACTCATCTGAACATGCGGCTAAGTTGTTTGGACTAGCTGAGTTTGGAAACATCTATACCCGCATCATGAACCCAACTCAGGATGTTGCTGAGAAGAGAATTGCTGCTCTTGAGGGCGGAACTGCTGCGTTACTTCTTTCTTCAGGTCAAGCTGCTGAAACTTTTGCAATTCTAAACATTGCTCAAGCAGGAGATCACATTGTTTCTTCATCATCAATTTATGGTGGAACATACAACCTGTTCAAATACACCTTGCCAAAGCTAGGTATTGAAACTACTTTCGTTGAAGATCAGGATGATGCAGAAGCATGGGCTGCTGCAGTTAGACCTAACACCAAGGCTTTCTTTGCTGAAACTATTGGAAACCCTAAGGTCAACATTCTGGACATCCAGAAGGTTGCCGATGCTGCACACAAAGCAGGTGTTCCTCTAATCGTTGATAACACTGTTGCTACCCCATACCTAGTTCGACCACTTGAGCATGGAGCAGACATTGTTATTCACTCTGCTACTAAGTTCCTAGGTGGTCACGGCACAGTTGTTGCTGGTGCAATCGTTGATGGTGGAAAATTCGAGTGGTCTAAGTCAGATAAGTTCCCAGGACTTACTACGCCGGATGAGTCTTACCACGGAGTGAACTACACAGCAGCTCTAGGTGATGGCATTGCATACATCATCAAGGCAAGAGTTCAACTACTTCGTGATCTAGGTTCATCTATTGCTCCAGCAAGTGCTTGGCAGTTACTTCAAGGTATTGAAACTCTGAGCCTAAGAGTTGAGCGACATGTTGAGAATGCTAAGAAGGTTGCTAACTGGCTAGCTGCTCACCCACAGGTTGAGTCAGTGAACTACGCAGCTCTGCCTACCTCACCTTGGTTTGAAGCAGCTAAGAAGTATGCTCCTAAGGGACCAGGTGCCATCGTCTCATTCGAAATCAAGGGTGGCAGAGAAAAGGGAGCTAACTTCGTTGACTCTCTTGAACTCTTCTCCCACGTTGCCAACATCGGTGATGTTAGATCTCTTGTGATTCACCCGGCATCAACTACACACTCTCAGCTAACTCCAGAACAACAGCTAACCGCTGGTGTTACCCCTGGGCTGATCAGATTGTCTGTAGGTTTAGAGTCCATCGAAGACTTGCTTGCTGACCTAGAAACAGGATTTGCTGCAGCCAAATAGGAAAGCCAACCACACACAATAAATGGAATTCCAAACACCTGAGGACACCGTTCCCTCTGAGCTCATTACCGAAGAGCTTGCCCGACAACTAGTGGGCAAACCTAAGGCAACTGGTGCTTGGCGGGACGGTGATCCAACAGGTGATAGATCTTTCGCCAATCTCGGAACTCTCTCTTTGGAATCAGGCAAAGAACTTAGCCAAGTAAAGCTTGCTTTTGAATCTTGGGGAACTCTTAATGCGGATGCCTCGAATGCTGTCTTAGTTCTGCATGCGTTAACTGGAGATTCCCACGCTGTTGGCCAAGCAAGCAAAGAGCATCCAACCGAAGGCTGGTGGGGTGAACTCATCGGTCCAGGGCTAGCCATCGATACAGATAAGTATTTTGTTGTTGCACCTAATGTTCTTGGTGGCTGCCAAGGTTCAACTGGTCCTGCTTCTCTAGATAAGTCGGGCAAAGAGTATGGTTCAAGATTTCCTTACCTAAGCATTAGAGATCAGGTTAGTGCTCAGGTAGCTCTAAGTGATTTGCTAAAGATTAATTCATGGCACGCCATAATCGGTGGCTCTATGGGTGGAATGCATGTCTTGGAATGGGCTATCACCCATCCCAAGCGAGTAAACCGTATCGCCGTGATAGCGGCTCCTGCTGTTACTTCAGCAGATCAAATTGCTTTGAACTCTGTTCAGATTGAAGCCATCAAGACAGACCCTAACTTTGCTAAAGGTAACTACTACGACGCAAAAGCAGGCCTAGGTCCTCATGCAGGACTTGCACTAGCTAGAAGAATGGCGCTACTGAACTACCGCTCCCCTAGTGAACTCAATGAGCGGTTTGATAGAAGTTGGCAGAGTGAGATTAGCCCATTAGGTGATGGTGGCCGCTTTGCTGTTGTCTCTTACCTAGATTTTCACGGCAATAAGTTCACTAGAAGATTTGATGCCAATTCATACATCACACTGCTAGAAGCCATGAACTCACACGAC
>JBIJAB010000022.1:0-10393 GCA_044345975.1 Rhodoluna sp. | reverse complement strand
GCGGATTTTCTGCTTAAATGTGCGAAAAACCGTGTATTCACAGGGATTTTCTCAATAAAGTTATCCGCAACACGCCGAAACCCTAATAAACACGCGGTATCTAGGCGTATAGGGTGATTACGAAGTTCCAAATTGAATCTTTCAAAAGTCCAGGAGGACAACATGTCAGCACTAAACAAGAGCGAGCTAGTAGCCGCTATCGCAAGCCAGACCGGTGAGTCACAGGCAGCAGTCAACAGAATCGTTGACGCTTTCTTTGAGACCATCGCATCTACAGTCGCTAAGGGCGACAAAGTAACAATCCCAGGTTGGTTGTCAGTTGAGAAGGGTCACCGTGCAGCTCGTGCAGGCCGTAACCCACAGACTGGTGCAACAATCCAGATTGCTGCTTCAAACACCGTAAAGGTTTCAGCTGGAAGCAAGCTAAAGGCAGCTGTTAAGTAATTCCAGTTACACAAGCAGGCGACGCACTTCGGTGCGTCGTTTTGCTTTAACTTAGGCTTGTTCAATGACCACAATCAAAACTATTAACTGGGTAGCGATCAGCTGTCTTTTAATAGTCGGATCAGCCGCTGGTTTGATTGTTGGAATGATCATCGGCGGTGCAGCCACCCCTTCACAGTTAGGCGATGTTGGTGATGCTCTTAGATGGGGAACACCTTCATTCAGATCCATAGCCAACGTTGCCCAAGCAATCACAATCGGATCACTAATATTTGTCGCATTCGCTTTGGGCGAGAAGAGCAGAGCATTTGCTAAAACACTTGCACTAGCAGCCGTTTCAGCAGCAGTATGGGCACTGGCCGGAACTGCTTATTTGCTTTCAACATTTCTAGCAGTGACAGGCTCTGAAGTTTCAATTGAACAAAGCTTCACCCAGCAGTTATTTGTGTTCATTACGGACATCGAACTAGGTCAACTAATTGCTCTTAACATTCTTGCCGCAATCGTTTTATCCATTGCAGCGCTTCTAGTTCGAAAGCTCTTTAGTGTCGCTCTGTGTGGAGGTATCGGATTACTTTCATTAGTTCCAGTTGCTCTTGGTGGACATGCTGCAGGATCAGCAAGTCACACCATGGCTGTGAACTCCCTCGGACTTCACCTAGTTGGTATAAGCATCTGGGTTGGTGGACTTGTCGCTATTGTCTTTGCGTACAAAGCAGATCCTGTCGTTGAGACAGTGAAAAGGTTCTCATCTCTTGCCCTTGCAGGTTTCGGTCTGGTTATTGTCTCTGGCTTTGCTTCGGCACAAATCAGGATAGGAACTTTAGAAAACTTATTTGTTACAGGCTACGGACAGGTTGTAATTCTAAAAACCATCGCATTCATTCTTCTTGGGATTATCGGGGCCCTGCATAGAAGAAAACTAATTGATGTCTTAGCGACTGCTCCTAAGAAGTTTTGGCAACTGGTTTCAGTCGAGTTTGTGATCTTCGGTATAGCCATTGGTTTGGGTTCAGCTCTAGCTAGAACTGAGAACCCAGTTAGCGACTTCCCTACGGGTCAACTTACCCCTGCAGAGATTCTTACCGGAGCAAAGCTTCCAGCTGAGCCATCTGCGTGGACTTGGGCAACAACTTTTAGTCCTGACATTCTCTGGCTTGTTATTACTGCCTCGCTTGCTACCTTCTATCTCGTTGGCGTTTGGAGATTGAAGCTACGAGGAGACAGTTGGTCATGGAGCAGAACCGCTTCTTGGTTAGGCGGAGTTGCTCTACTGGCTTATGTCACTAATGGTTACTTCGCTGCCTATGAGCAGTATCTATTTAGTGTTCACATGCTTGCACACATGCTCCTTGCAATGGGAGTGCCTGTGTTGTTAGTACCAGGTGCGCCAATCACTCTACTGGCTAGAGCTGTTGCCAAGAGGCAGGATGACTCTAGAGGCGTAAGAGAGTGGATCCTGTGGGCTATTCACACTAAGTATGCTCAGTTCATCTCTCATCCATTAGTCGCAGCACTCATGTTCGCAAGCTCGCTTGTTGTCTTTTACTTCACCCCAATATTTGGTTGGTCAATGACAGAGCACATCGGACACCAATGGATGATTGTCCACTTTGTGATTACTGGCTATCTATTTGTTCAATCACTTATTGGAATTGATCCAGGACCATCAAGGTTTGCTTATCCGCAAAGATTGATGCTTCTTATTGGAACACTTGCCTTCCACGCGTTCTTTGGTTTAGCGGTTATGGGTTCAACTACATTGTTACTTCCAGATTGGTTCGGTGCCATGGGAAGAACATGGGGACAAGATCCGCTAACTGATCAACAGACAGGTGGAGCGATTGCCTGGGGTCTGGGTGAACTGCCAACAGCCGCAATCACTCTTATCGTCGCTATTCAATGGGCAAGATCAGATGCACGAGACGCTAAAAGATTAGATCGTGCAAGTGATAGAGGTGGCAACGAGGATTTAGCCGAATACAACCGTATGCTTGACGCTCTGGCCAAACGTAAAGAAGATTCAAGGAACTAGCTTGTCAACAGTAAAACTTTCTAAAGAACAACTTGCTCTATTTCAATACATAGAGAAGGATGGCCAAACAGTTTTCGTAACTGGAAGAGCTGGTACTGGTAAGTCAACTCTCCTTGGTTACCTAAGAGATAACACCGAACAGAAAGTTGTGGTTTGTGCCCCAACGGGAGTAGCCGCTTACAACGTGGGTGGAATCACCATTCACTCTCTGTTTGGATTTGCTTTCGGAGCACTAACCCCAGGTGAGGTAGCCAAGCACCTAGGCAGAAGACAGCGTGAGGTTCTGAAAGAACTAGACATGCTAATCATCGATGAGGTCTCCATGGTCTCGGCGAACCTTATGGATGCGATTGACGTGGCCTTAAAGACAGCCAGAGGAAAGCCCAAGATTCCTTTCGGCGGCTGCAAGGTGGTTATGTTCGGCGACCCTTACCAGCTAGCACCAGTGCCAGCTAGAGGTGAAGAACTAGCGAAGCTCTACGAGATGGAATACAGGTCACAGTGGTTCTTTGATGCAAAGGTTTGGTCATCGGAGCGCATGGAGATCTTTGAACTGGTTGAAATCTTTAGACAAAGAGATCCTGAGTTCAAGCAGATCTTGAATGCAATTCGAGTTGGGGATGTGAATCAAGAGATAGTTGATCGCATTAACCAGGCAGGAAATAGATTCCCACCACACGACAACGTAATACGTTTAGCAACGGTTAATGCAGCTGTTGATTCCGTGAACTTTGCAAGACTTGCTACCTTGCAAACTGAAGAGCGAGTTTTCAAATCTTCTTTTGCTTCTGGCGATGCAAGTTCATTTGGTTCAACCCTGCCAGCTGAATCAGAACTAAGACTAAAAGTTGGTGCTCAGGTCATGTTCATTAAGAACGATGATCAGAAACCTGTTAAGAACTCCGAAGGAAGCATGAGTTGGCGTTGGGTTAATGGAACCATTGGCAAAGTAATTTCCTTTGGTGAAGGAAACCAAGTTTTAGTAGAAGCAGACAATGAGATACACACAGTTGGTGTTAGCACCTGGCAGAAGGTTAAGTATCTAGTTGAAGAAGACTTCAATGAAGAAACAGGGAAGTTCGTTGAAACCATAGTTCCGGAAGTTCAAGCGGAGTTTAGGCAGATTCCTTTGCGATTAGCTTGGGCCGTTACTGTTCATAAGTCTCAGGGACAAACCTATGACGAAGTAACAATAGATATGGGTGCTGGTGCTTTCTCTTCAGGTCACACCTATGTTGCTTTGAGTCGAGTGAGGTCGCTTGAAGGACTTTATCTAACTAAAGCAATCAGGTTGAAAGATATTCAAGTTGATCCAACAGTTGTTGAGTTCATGAGTGGTGCAAGAAACCTCGTGAAGGATGACCCTCTGGGTTAAGAGTTCAACCACCAGTTAATCGGGTGTTCAACTCGTTGACCCCACCAGGTTTCGTTATGACCTGTGCCGGGCCATAGTTCGGCACGATAGCTAACATCTCTAACCCAACCAGCTTTATCCATTGCTTCAACAAACTTGAAGTGCCAGTGGAAATAAGAGGCATCTAGTTCAACTGTGCCGCAGTCACTATAAATACGAACTGAGCCAGGTTGCCCTAAATCTTTCACCAAGATATCAATAAGCTCTTGTCCACCCAAAGGCCAACTAGTTGATAGAGCTAAAGCAGTACCAAAAACTTCAGGGTGCTTCATAACACCATAGATAGTTGCAAGACCGCCAAGGCTCGCTCCTAGTTGAGCTGTTCTTGAAGGATCAAGTTTCAAAGAGTATCTTCTAGCGATTTCAGGAACTAATCGAAGAGCTAGAAGTTCTTGGTATTCATTACCTTTGTATTCAAGATTGGTGGGGCGATGAATAGGGTCAACTTGGTTTAGTAACTGAGGGTGAGCCTTCAGGATATCTTCTGGAACAAGTTCGTTCATCCGCAACGAGTCATCAACTCTATGAACACCAACAAAGATCGGAAGACGACCGTTGACTGCAACTATTCGTGAACTAGAGATTGCTTCAGGGATTCCCCAGTTCTGTCCATTCCAAGTCTCAGAAACGTCCATGAGGAAGTTACCGCCATCGTGAGCAATAACCAAAGGCGTTAGCTCATCACAAATCTCGGGAACCCAAACATCGATTCGTCTTCCTTCAAATTCAAAAGTTTCAATACTGCCCTTTGACGCACCTTTATTTATAGGAACGTTGTGCACGCGAGAGGAAGATCGCTTAGTTCCCGTTTCCAATCTTTCTAACTTAGAAAGATGTAATTCACGCATGGCTAACCAGAATGGAAAGACAAATGCGATTGCAGTTATAAAGCTTGATAGCGCATACCAAACAACATGTTTCATGCCAATGCGCTTAGATTCGATAAACATGAATGGAACGGCAGCAAATGCTGTTACTAGGAGATCCAGAGATAGCACTAGATCAACTTCTGAACCAAACCATGAACCAAAGTAGTCCTGAGCCTTGAGGATTGCCACTGTGTTGAAGTACCAAGCTGTGAACAGACCGACAGCTGCCACCAAAAAGAAAAAGGTTGCTTTGTGATTCCTGTTAATGTTCTTCAAGGGGGGATTCTTTCCTAGGTAAGTAATTTAGACTTGGGCAAATGAGACCTCTAAGCAATTTTGTCATTCGACGCAGCAAACTTTCACTCTTCGGCTTTATTGGCCTCATCCTGTTATCCCTGATTGGTGGTTTTCAAGCCTTTGGCAACCTTTCTGGTGGAGGCTCTAACGACCCTGGCTCAGATTCAGCCAAGGTAGCCAACATTCTGGTTGAAGAGTTCAATCAAGATGACCCTGAAGTGGTCTTGATTGCTGACATGGGCAGAAGCGTTGATGCCCCTGAATCTCTTCGTATTGCAGGCCTAGTAACAAGAGCTCTAGAGGCAGTAGATGGCGTTGACAAGGTAACTTCCTATTACTCACTAGGTAGCCCAGCAACTCTTCGCTCAACTGATGGCGAAGCAACATACTTCTTTGTTCAGGTAAAGCCAGATGTCTCTATGACCAATGTCTCTTCAGTAATTCAAGATCAGTTCACGGGTCAAAATTACGGAGCCACACTCTATGTTGTCGGTGTTGGAGCTGTTACCAGCGAGATTAATCACACTATTGAAGATGACCTAATCAGAGCTGAGTCGATTGCCATCCCAATCGTCATGCTATTGATGGTGTTTGTATTTGGTTCTGTAGTTGCAGCTGGTCTTCCACTCATCATCGCCGTACTAACTATTCTTGGATCTTTCTTCTTCATCTGGATTTCATCACTACTAACAGAAACATCAACCTTCTCAGTCAATCTAGTTACTGGTTTAGGTTTGGGTCTTGGAATTGACTATGCACTTCTAATGGTGAACAGATTCCGTGAGGAACGCCAACGCCAAGCAGATGTTGCCAAGGCAGTGGAAGCTACGATGCTTTCAGCTGGTCGAACAGTGTTCTTCTCTGGTCTAACCGTTGCACTTGTAATGGTTTCTCTAAACTTCTTCCCACAGACATTCCTTAAGTCATTTGCTATGGCTGGTCTAGTTTCAGTGTCCCTGGCGGTAGCGGCAGCACTCATTGTTTTGCCGGCGATGCTTAACCTTCTTGGCGACAAGATCAACCGTTGGCCATTGTTCAAACACCGTCCAACTAAAGACGTTGGCTTCTGGTCAAAGTTAGCTCTCTTCGTAATGAAGAGACCTCTTCCAATCATCTTGGTATCTGTGTTGGCTCTTGGTTCTTTGGCAGCTCTTGGAAGCAACATCAAGCTTGGTTTAGTAGATGACCGAATCTTGCCTCCTGGCAACAGAGTTGTCGTTGCAAGCGATCAGATCCGTGAAAGATTTGCTGGTCGTGAAGGATCTCCTATTGAGATCATGGTTCAAGGTGCAACCGATGAACGAATTACAACTTTTGCGAAAGAAATCTCAGATAAAGAACACATAGTCAGAGTTCAAACACCACTAGGTATCTTCTCTAAAGTTGAACTTCCGGACGGAACACTCAGCGACGTGATGCTGGTTACTGGAACAGAGTCATTATTCAAAGCCTATGAAGCTAACGACTGGACTCGACTAGTTGTAATTGCCGACGTTGAGCCTAGAAGTCCAGCTGGTGAGGAAATGACTAAGACCCTTCGTGAACAACCGAACGGTTTCTCCGAAATCCTCATTGGTGGTTCCGCAGCTTCTTATACAGACTCACTTCTTGGAATTACAAATAATCTTCCTTGGGCAGCGCTCTGGATCATTATTACAACTTTGATTCTGCTATTCCTATTTACCGGTTCACTGTTGCTTCCTATCAAGGCAGTGTTACTGAACTTCTTGTCTTTGTTTGCAACTCTTGGTTTCTTAGTTTGGGTCTTCATGGAAGGAAACCTCAAGTGGCTACTTGGTGATTTCGCAACTCCTGGAACAATCGATTCATCTTCGATTGTTCTGGTTGCGGTAATTGCATTTGGTTTATCCATGGACTACGAACTGTTCCTACTTTCAAGAATCAAGGAACAGCATGACATGGGTCTGAACACGAATGACTCAGTTGCTCTGGGGCTTCAAAGATCAGGCCGAATCATTACAACTGCTGCTTTAGTACTAGCTGTTTCATTCATTGCATTCGCAACCAGCGGTGTGAGCATCATGAAGATGCTTGGACTAGGAATTGCATTCGCAGTGTTACTTGATGCAACAGTGATTAGAGCACTACTAGTTCCAGCTCTAATGAGATTGTTTGGTAAAGCTAACTGGTATGCACCTAAGTGGATGTTGTGGATTCAGAAGAAGGTTGGCTTAGAGCACTAAGAGCTTTCTGATAACTCTTTCTTTAGTGCACTGGCTAGCTTGCCGTTTAGTCTGATGTATTCAAGAAGTTCTTCATCTGTGAAGACACTAAAGAGCTCACGCATCTTCTTCTCGTGCTGAGGCATCATGGCTTTCGCCATGCTCTCTGCCTTACGTGTAACAGAGATCAGATAAACACGCTTATCGTGAGGGCTAACCTGTCTTGAAACCAAGTCTTCTTTTTCCAAAGTGTCCACTAATCGAGTAATGGCTCTAGGGGTAACATCTAGCAACTCAGCTGCTTCACCCATGGTCAAGGTCTTGTGCCTAACCAGTAGTACCAACAGCATTAGCTGAGGAGCAGAGCCACCCCAACCTGTAACAACATTGCGCTCTAGCCATCTAGAAAACAGGTGACCCAAGCGAAGAGTGATAGCTGCAGCTAGAGGCCCACGCTTAGCCCTAGGGACTTTTAGTAGTGCTCCAGGCTCACCGTCGAAGACACGTTTCATAGTCCCCGGAGGGCTGAGTCTTCCTTCACTATCGCGCATAGGTCTATTTTGCCTTACACACGCTCAACCAACATCACCCATAGACATCTTCAGGGTAACCTTTTGATTATGTTAATGTCAGACAGAGATATCAGAGCCCAGATCGAAGCAGGGCGTATTGGTTTAGACCCATTAGAGATGAACTTGTTGCAGCCATCAAGCATGGATGTGAGATTAGACAGGTTCTTCCGTCTATTCGATAACCACAAGTACGCATTCATCGATCCCGCAATCGACCAACCAGATCTAACTAGATTGGTTGAAGTTGACGCAGATGAAGCATTCATCCTGCACCCAGGTGAATTCGTTCTTGGTTCCACCTATGAGTTTGTAACACTTCCTGATGACATTGCAGCAAGACTAGAAGGTAAGAGCTCTCTGGGAAGACTTGGTCTTCTAACTCACTCAACAGCAGGATTCGTTGACCCAGGCTTCAAAGGTCACGTAACACTAGAACTATCAAACACAGCAACACTGCCAATCAAGTTATACCCAGGTATGAAGATTGGTCAGCTTTGCTTCTTCCAACTTTCAAGTGCTAGTGAAACCCCATATGGTTCGGCCAAATACAACAGCAGATACCAAGGTCAAAGAGGCCCAACAGCTTCTCGTTCATTCCTAAACTTCTATCAAACAGATGTTGGTAATGAACCTCTAGAGCAAAAAGACTAAAAAGAAAACGCCGTCCAGTAGGACGGCGTTTTACTTTAACTTCCTTTTAGTTGATGACCTGTGGACGTGGATGCACTCTCATCAATAGAGCTAGACCAACAATCAGGATCAGGATGATTCCCCAGATGCCGTAGATGGTTGTGTTGCCTTCGACACCTAGTTCGATGGCAGTCCAGATGCTCAGTGCCCATAGGCTTCCTGACAAGAATGAAATGGCTCGACCAGTTAGTTGGTAAAGACCAAACACTTCACCTTCACGACCTGCTGGTGTGAATCTGGAAACAAACGTTCTACTTGATGCTTGAGCAGGACCTACGAATAGACACAGTAGAAGCCCGAACAACCAGTAGGCAGGCTGTCCGTAACCAGCAAAAATAAAGACGCAGCTTCCAGCAACAATCAAACCGAATAGTGAAGCAACGATAACTGTCTTAGACCCAAGCTTGTCATCAAGGATTCCGCCAACTGCTGCACCGAGACCAGAAACAATGTTTGCTGCAATACCGTAGAAAATAATTGATGTTTGATCAAAACCAAAAGCTAGTGTTCCAAGAACCGCACCGAAGGTGAAGATACCTGCAAGACCGTCTCTATAAACAGCACTTGAGATTAGGAACTTTAGAGTCTCTGGAGCTTGCTGACGAAGAGTGACAAGCTGGCCCCATACTTTCTTGTAGGAAGAAAGAATGCTTTCCTTAGCAACAGTCTGCTTCTCGATTTCTGGAACGAATAGTAGAAGAGGAATCGAGAACACTAATGTCCAGATTGCCGCAAAGGCAAAGATGGATCGAATGTTTAGCGAATCATCAGTTGGAATACCAAACCATGGAACATCAGGTAGAGCAAAACCAACAAGAGAGATAAGCAGAAGAATTATTCCACCGGTGTAACCAAGTGCCCAAGCAAAGCCAGAAATCTTTCCGATGTTCCTCTCTGTTGTTACACCTTTCAACATTGCGTAGTAGTTAATGAATGCTGATTCTTGAACCAATGAACCTGTTGCGTAAAGAACTAAACCAAACAGGAAGAACTCTGGCTTTGGTTCAACAAAGAACGCTGAAATCATGATGGCGACTAGAACTAATGTCAGCGCAACTACCCAGAACTTCCTTCTACCGTTGACGTCTGATCTTCTACCAAGGACCGGAGCAATGATCGCTAGAACAACACCAGCTATCGCTGTTGCCCAACCGATGGCCTGATCTGGGTTCTGAGCTGCAGTTGCAACAGCGCTTGCCAGGTAGACAGGGAAGATGAAGGTCTGCATGATGGTCGGGTAAGGTTGCTCAGCCCAGTCCCATAGCATCCAGGAGAAAGTCTTGAGTTTCGAACTTGGTTTAGTCATGTCCAATAGTTTGACGGCTTTTCAGTTCCAAAACCTTCTCATTCGAGCACTTTTTCACAACGATTAGCCAAAAGTTAGCCCAAAGCGAACTTGAGCCAGTTCACATCAAGTTTTCAGGCAATTTGCTTGACATAATGCTTGGGTTTTGTGAAACTTGAGTCAACAAGGCTCAAGTTCGAGTTTTGAGACACAAAAGCTGCGGCCCAGTAAGGGCGAGCACTAATAAGGAGAACAACCACATGGCACGTGCAGTAGGTATTGACCTAGGTACAACAAACAGCGCAGTAAGCGTATTGGAAGGTGGAGAGCCGACCGTTATCGCTAACGCAGAGGGGTTCCGTACTACCCCTTCGATCGTTGCATTCACTAAGGACGGCGAAGTGCTTGTCGGTGAAACCGCTAAGCGCCAGGCAGTCACAAACGTGGATAGAACCATCGCTTCGGTGAAGCGTCACATGGGTACCACATGGAACTTTGATGTTGACGGTAAGAAATACACCGCTCAAGAACTATCAGCTCGTATCTTAGGAAAGCTAAAGAGAGATGCTGAGACCTATTTAGGTGAGCCAGTAACAGACGCAGT
>JBIJAB010000021.1:0-10404 GCA_044345975.1 Rhodoluna sp. | reverse complement strand
CTAACCTGTTCGCCACCATCTTTGCCGTTTTCCGTTGTAAACGCCAGAACTGCTAGATCCAAGGTGAGGGTTTGCTTGATCTTGAGAATTCGACCATCATGGCACCGAACGATGATTCCCTCACCGTCTCCGCTAACCACTGTTTCATTGAAGAACTTCAGCACTTCTGATTCGGTTGTAAATTCTTGGCTTTCAATAACATGAACTGTTTCGGTTGTCTTAACGATTTCCCGTAGCTTAGTTAGTCGGTCTAGGTATGTAAAATCTTGCCAGGTGTCATTCTCGGATTGGACCAAGTCAAATGCAGCAAACGAAAGAGAATCGGTGCCACTTCCAAATGCTTTAGCTACGTCGCCAACTCTTTCACGACCGTCGCTCTTGACGTATAGCTCACCAGCAATAATGTGACCCTTTGGAAATGATGCGGCAATCTCTAGAATTTTCGATCCAGTTGCAACACGACCGTTCGGGGCAATAAGTCTCGGTGATGATCCAGTGGTGTCAATAAACCAAAGTTCGCCATCAAGCTTTCTTGAAGTTGTGTATGGCGCGGTTGAGAGCAAACGTTGAATGTCAGTGGGTGGACAAGGTGTGTAACGCTGGGCGACCAATGTGCGGTACTGCATGACTGCAGTTGCGATTGCCTGCTCAGGAACTGAACCTGCTGGAGAAATGGCTAGTTTACTCATCTGTAGTCTCCTTAGTTACGGCAGGTTTTTTCATTTCCATGTTGCTTAGATGAAGTAGCAGGATGTAATCTTTTCCGTTTGTTCTGCCCTCAAGGAAACCGCGGAATGGAGTTCCATTCATTTGCAGGATAAGTGGCTGTTTGCCGTCCTCGCCTGCTCCAAGTAGAACAACTACTTTCTCTTTTTCTAGCTCTTCTGCCATACCAAAGAGGAAGTCATAGGTAACACCATCAACATGTCTAAGTTGCATGGTTCTCTTTATTGAAAACTTGCGGACTAGTTCACTCTTAGGAATTCGCTTGCCAACCCAACGAACTGGCAGAGCATCGTTGACTGTTGCGGCGACTTCAACTGGATCTCTCCTGCTCACTTCTTTTCCTGAGGCATCGAGTGTAATTTCAATTGGCTTGGGGCTACCTCTTAGTGGGATTCCCTTAGAATCCAGCAATAGAGATTGAGTTGCGTCAATAGTTCTACCTACAAGTTCTAGGTCAAGTTCTGGATCACCTGCAATCAAATCAGCTGAATAATCTTCTTTGCCTAATTTAGAGACCAGGTCTTCGTGCAAAGAGCCCTTTCCACCAGCGACATATCTGCGGAATTCGGCAGGCTTTCCCTCTTTACCGACGACGACTTTGTTCGCAGCAGTAATTGAACTTGCCACGATTATGGCGTTTCGACCAGCTGAATTGGCGACGTGAAGTTTTCTTAGAGTAGTCAATTTATTCTCCTAGAACATCTCGAAATCAAGTTCTTCATCAGAGTCTTCTGACTCCTGAGGAAGATCTACAACGGCTTGGAAAGATACCCACTCATATTCAATTGGAAAGCCGATTATGGCGAAGTAGCCATTCTCGTTGTTTACCAACAGAGCAGTTGATGGAACGTAGTCTTCTCGATAATTGAAAGTAAAGCTAAAAACTTTCCCTTCGTCCAATGATTTCTTGAGATCTACGTCCAAATCACTTGCCTCTAGAGCATAGACAGATTGCTGAGAAATGCTGAGAGCTTCTTCTGGGCTAACTTCTTTCAACTCTTGTGCAACACCAAGTGTTGAAGGCACCTTCTCAATAGGCTTTCCGTCAAGATTGAAACCCTCCAGTTCAGCCAACTTATATGAACGACCGTCACTTAAGTAGTATCCCTGGGCAGTCATTCCGCTTTTAATAAGGAGTGACCCGTCTTCAAGCAAGCTGGCTCTAGAACAAGGTTCGCCATTTTGATCCAGAAGGACTCGTTTCCTTTTGCCATAAAGACTTGCTCGATCAACAGGTCGGTAGCTGAAAGTGGATTCTTTACCACCGAAGTTAACAACTATCTCTTTAGCCATTACTTAGCCTTTCTCGAAGAAACTCCATCGGCCTCAAGTTTAGAGCCAGGGTTGTTTCTACACATTACACAGAGCTAGGACAAATAAATTGCTTGATTTGCTCTCCTCATACGAGATTAGTCTGGACGACTGACAAGTCGATTTCTCTAGTGCGATTGTTACCAACCCGTGATTACGGTTGGGAACGGACGATGATTTCTTGCAGCTTTTCCACTGTGATTGAGGAGAAAGATTTAACATTTGCTGTCTCAGGTTCATCTTTCATTCTTTGCTTTGACAGGTCTGCATATTCTCTACTGATCTCTAAGCCCAAGTAGTTTCTTTTGAGTGTCAGAGATACGAGTCCGGTGGTGCCAGCTCCATTGAATGGGTCTAGAACAAAATCGTTTTCTTTTGTTGCGGCTAAGATGCAGGTTTCGATTAGATCTGGCGGATAGACGGCAAAGTGTGCACCTTTATATGGCTTCGTGCTAACCTTCCACACGTCTCTTTTTATTCTCTTGCCAGATTCATCAACCCCAAAACCACTGATGCCATAATAGGCAGCTCCTTTGGCTCCGTAACGGGAAGGGATGCCTAAAGCTCTTCGTTCTGAATTTGGGAATCTCTTGCCAGAGGTGCTGGCCTCTTCTTTGACACTATCCAAATCGAAGTAATACTTTTGTGATTTAGAAAACATAAAAATATGTTCGTGAGAGTTCGTAAATCTGTCTCTCACGTTTTCTGGCATGGCATTTGGCTTTTCCCAAATGATGTCCTGGCGAAGGATCCAACCTCTACTCTGAAGTGCGAGAGCCACCCTCCAGGGCATCCCAAGTAAGTTCTTCCTTAGTAAGACCGAACCATCACGATTTCGCATATTTCTGGTTGCATACGTATCTCCTAGGTTCAACCAAACTGTTCCATCTTTTTTCAGCACCCGATGGATCTCATCAAAGATTAGGCTAAGTTGCTCCACGTATTCATCTGGCGAATATTCTCCACCAACTGCTGAATCACTTCCAACTGCACCGCAGCTACAAACTCTTCGATTCTTTTTACTAACACCTTTGGAAGTCTTTTCTTTTTCTACAATTTTGGCGTTCTGATGTTCACACTCTGCCAGGCCACCTGTCCAAGCAACAGATTGATAGTCCCTTAGCCCCCAGTATGGTGGGGAAGTAACAACGGCTTGTATCGATTCAGATGGAATCTTCTTCAAGGTGTCCCTGCAATCACCCACCAAGATTGTTGCGCTTGGACTAAGCACTTGATTCCATCGCTTTCATTGTTTTTACTGCCTGAACCGCTACTAGTCCCAATCAGGACTTACGAAATGGAGAACACCTTCACCAATCTCGCAGGGTACGTCAAGGGCATCTGCTAGTTGCTTTATTTTCTGCATCGTCGAGGCATCTGCATCCCAGCAGCCACCTTCAATGTTGATAGCCCCATCGGGTCTAACTAAGAAGTTCGAGTTCTGTGACCAGGTAATGAAGAGTGGTTTGCCTGCCAGTTCAGGGTCTTGCTTGATAGCTTCCTCTGTAACCCCACTTGAACAAGAAGAGCAGTGCTCCTCAAGATCTAAGATCACTAGTTTGGATTCCTCGAGTTTTTCAGTGAATCTTTGATATCTCTCGAAGTGGGTAAAGGGGCTCAAAAAGTCTTCATCATTGACAACCGATAACTCCCACTCTGAGAAGAAAGCAATGTCTTCAGAGTTAGCAAGATTCATTAGGCGGTAATAGCCGAGGTATTCGTTGTAGGACTCGTCATCCGGATCTAAGTCAACAAACTCTTCCTCTTCTTGATCCATGGTGCTCTCTGCTCTGTTGAGCCAAGGCAGAATCAGCTTTGGTTTACCGTGAAGTTCTTCCAGTGCCTGAATGATTTCAAGTAGAGTTTCCGCGTCATACCCTTGGTTGCTTGCCCAACCGTTTGCGTGCGGTAAGAACACCCAGTTATCTGGCTCACAAATCTCAGGCAGTGCTGTATTCGGACTTAACTGTTCACTCATGCTTGCAATAGTCAGGTTTATGTCTGCACCGATGGTGAGGGTCAATCCGTTTGGGTAAGCCCAGAGAACTCTCCTGCCCATGGACTCAAAGTACTGTTCTGGGGATTCAGCTGGGGCCGATTCAAGCCAACTAGTTATTGCCTCAATGAAACTGTCTGAACCATGAGACTCAATGAACTCTCTTCCTGCTTCAGACTTATCGACTTTGCTATCAAGGCTCTCCATGGAACTCAACATCACTTCTATTGTTTCGTATGCTTCCATATCAATCACTCCTTTGAAATGACTCTATCCCAAATTGTTTTGGCCCCCTATGGGAAACAGTTGGTTTTGGTTGTTAACGTAAAAAACCGGTCACTGTATGGGTGACCGGTTTTTTACTTACAAGGAGAAACTATTTGACGGTGAATACCTTGGTTAGAGTCTTTCCGTTTGAAACTACCTTGACGGTAATCTTTCCCTTTTTGACTGTGTATGTGTAAGCCTTCTTGCTCACAGTTGGAGTTACTGCAACACCTCTCAAACCAGTGATGTTAATTGTTGATCTCTTCTTTACTGCGTTTGACAGCGTCACGGTGATTTTGCGACCTTGAGCTGTAACTGCAATAGATGTTGGAGGAATTGGCTTGAAGTAGTGGAACTCAATCTCTGAACCAGTGTTTGCCTTGCCAGTGATACCTGCAAAGATTCTTGCGAACTTAGTACCAGCTGCTGGAGCGGTGGTTGGAGTTGCAGGAGGTGCACCAGCTGCTGTGTCTGTGTTGTTCAATGAGAACACAACTGCACCAAATGAATCTGTAGTTCCAGTTAGAACTAGTTGATCTTCGGTTGTCTTTGATGCATCAGCTGGAAGTGCTGTTGCTGTTCCAGTTAGTCCAAAGAAACCTGCGGAGGTCTTCGCGTTTGATCCTGAGTTCGCCATGTTGATGCGAACAGTTACAGGCTGGTTTCTTGCATAGCTTCCATCGCCCTTTAGAGCCTGGAATGCAATGACCTGCTTAGAAGCGATTGGTGCATAGGTAAGCAATCTGCCATCTAGTTCCATAGCGTTTGCTTTACCTGTTGCTTCTTCAGCAACTCTAAGAGTTGGAGCTAGCAACTTGATGGTTGCATCACTTGCAGTGAAGTCAAGACCAGCTGGGTTGAAGTAGTGCAGTTCTAGGAAGTCTGCTGAGTCAGTCTTCTCACCAGTGATGGATGGAAGGAACTGGCTGTAGCAGTCAGTTGTTGGATCTGCGTTTCTGTCGTTAGGAGTGTCCTGGGTGATGTTTGAAGGAGCATCAGGCAAGATACCACCGTATGCTTCACAGTCATCAGGAGACTGAACTACGAAGTTAACAACTCCGTTGACATCTGTGGTTCCAATGATGTTTGCACCATCAGAAGCGTTTGAAGGAGCAGGTCTAGCCTTGATTCCATTTACCTTAACGTTTGCGTTTGAGTTTGAGTAACCCTTGTTTGCACGTAGGGTAACTCTCTGGTTAGCAACAGGTACGTTAGTTGGGCTAGTGACCTGGAAAGTTAGGTTGGTGCGAAGACCAAATGGGACATAGACCTGGTTGAAGCGCATGCCCACACCGAACCAGTCACAGTCCATGGTGAATTGTGATTCAAAGTCGTAGCGACGAATAGAGTTGTCGTCAGTCAGGCTTGGGCTGATCAAACGAATGTTGAACTTAGGCTTGTCGTTACTTGCCTGGTTCTCAACTGGGTAAGGGCAGGCTGCTGCATTAGCTGGAGCTGAAATAGCTCCCACGCCAACGATAGAAAGCGCTGCTGTTGCAACAAAAGCTATAACTTTGTTGGTCTTTAGACTCATTTTTTATCCTTCATTTTGGTTGGAGTGTGTAACCGAAGGATTAGAAGTTAAAAGGGTGCGCGAAACTCCAATATCGATCGGAGTGCGCACACACTTCCTATAAGCAGATTATCCCGAACCGAGACTTCGTGAAAGCGGTTTCGCGGGTAGTTACCAATTCGTTATCTAGGCAGAGGCTCTAATGATCAGCTCTGTTGTGGTGATGATCGGTTGAACGTCTTCACCGTTTAGTTGGGCAATCATGAGGGTTCCTGCTGCCTCGCCCAGGGCAACGACATCCTGGCGAACAGTGGTTAGGGCAGGTCTCGTGGTTTGAGCGATAAGAGCGTCATCAAACCCAACTACCTTGACCTCATCAGGTACCAACTTGCCCATGTCTTGAAGAACTGTTACAGCCCCAGCTGCCATTAGGTCATTACTTGCAAAAATGCCGTCAATGTCTGGGTGCTTTTCTAAAAGCTTTCTGGTGTGATCCATACCACTGGCTAGAGAGTAGTCTCCCTCACAGATAAGGCCCTTGGCTGGTACTCTTCCTGTTTCTCTAAAAGCTTGGAGGTAGCCATCAAGACGTTGCTTGGCGGCGGTAGTTCCAATATCCCCTGTGATGATGGCGATCTTTTCACAGCCCTGATTGATGAGGTGCTTGGTTCCGGTATAGGCGCCACCAAAGTTGTCAGTGTCAACAAAAGGGATATCTAGGCTTGAGTGTGGGGTACCGGTAATTACCATTGGCAGACCGGTTTTCTTTAGGTTGTTTACCAAGGCATCGCTGTGCAGGACGAAGAAGATAGCTCCATCAACCTCACCTGACTTGAGGTAATGGGCGACTCCACCATCTACTGATCCGACAGGAGAAACCATAAGAACTGTGTGAAGGCCGTTCTCAGAAAGAATGCGGCTTACTCCTGAAGTCACTGTTCCCCAGAATGGGTCGCTGAATACTGAAAGATCATCGTCAATGACTACTGCGATTAGCCCTGATCGGCCTGAGGCTAGAGCTGAAGCAACTCTGTTCTTACGGTAACCAAGCTTGTCAACGGCTTCATGAACCCGCTTGGCCCTATCAGGGTGGACACTCTCATCACCATTTAATACGCGGGAGACAGTTGCTTCAGAAACGCCTGCTTCTTTGGCGATGACTGTATAGGTGGGGCGTGGAGGAGGCGTCATGCTTTACTGCCTCCTTTACTCTGCCTCTACTTTTTAGTGAGGACCTCTAGTGACTTACCGTTTGTCGCAATAACTTTATTGTAAACCTTTCCAGAAAGTTTCACGATTCTCTGTAATGTTTCAAAATTGACAAAAACGATACCAAATCGTTTCGCGTAGCCCTCAGCCCACTCAAAGTTGTCCAGCAGCGACCAGTAGTAATAGCTCTTCACAGGAACACCCTGGTCAATGGCTTCGCTTACGGCAACTAGGTGGTTCACAAGGTAATCGACGCGACGGTCGTCGTTGACTTCGCCCTTTTCGTCTGGCTCATCGCCATAGGCAACACCGTTCTCGGTGATTGCGATGTCTTGAATCTCAGGCCAGTCCTTGTGGATACGAACTAGAAGATCGGTAAGACCGGTTGGAGTGATTGGCCAGCCCATGTCGGTGTGAGGACCAGGAGAGGTTCCATCGGAGTTGATTGGGAAAGCAAAGGTTCCCTCGTTCTTTTCAACCTGCTCCGCTGTTGGAGTGTTTAGGAAAGAGTCTGAGTAGTAGTTGATGCCTAGGAACTCGCTATCAATCTTTAGAGCTTCCATGTCTCCTGGCTTTACAACCTTAGACAACTTGTCGCCATAAAGCTCAACTAAGTTCTCAGGATATGTTCCATGCAGCTGAGCATCCATCCACCATCTGTTGATGTTTGAATCCCAATAGTTACGCAGTTCTTGTAATTCTGCATTGTTCTCATCATCAATGCGGTAGTTAGTCATGTTCAAAGTAATACCGCTACGAATCTCAGGTCTAACTGCTCGAAGTGCACGAGTAGCTTCAGCGTGAGCAAGTGCTGTGTGGTGGGCAGCTGCAACGGCAGTCTCTAGATCTTTAACTCCTGGCGCGTGAACACCAACGAAGTGGCCTAGCCAAGTGACACACCAAGGTTCGTTGATGGTGATCCAGTTAGCAACTCGATCTCCAAAAGCTTCAGCGGCAACAGTTGCATAATCAGCAAACTCAGAAACGATATCTCTGTTAGCCCAGCCACCTTTGTCCTGAAGAACCTGTGGAAGATCCCAGTGATACAAAGTAGCTGTCGGCTGAATACCAGCTTCTAGAAGTCCATCAATTAGACGGTCATAGAAATCAATTCCGTGCTTGTTAGTTGCACCTGTTCCATTAGGAATAATTCTTGGCCAAGCAAGGCTGAAGCGATATGACTGAATGCCAAGATCTTTCATGATCTTGATATCTTCTGGATAGCGGTGATAGTGATCGCATGCAACGTCCCCTGTGTCGCCGTTTACTACTTTGCCAGGTGTCTTTGAGAAAGTGTCCCAGATGCTAGCTGAACGACCACCGTCGTTAAATGCACCTTCGATTTGATATGAGGCTGTTGCTGTGCCCCAGTTAAAGTCTTCTGGAAAACTCATGATTAACCCTTCACCGCACCGTCCATGACACCACGGACAAGGCGTCTACCCACAAAGATAAACAATATCAGAAGCGGTGCAGTCGACAGGAACGCACCTCCCATGTTCAATGCATAGTCAATTGCATAACTGCTCTTCAACTGGTTCACCGCAACCTGAGCTGTGAAATTCTCTGGAGTGTTCAATACAAGAAGTGGCCAGAGGAAGTCGTTCCAAGTTGCAAGGAATGAGAACAGTCCAAGCACGAATGCGCTTTGAGAAATGATTGGAACAACGATGCTCCAGTATGCACGGAATACACCAGCACCATCGATGCTTGCAGCTTCTAACAATTCGTTAGGAACCTGAGCATCAATAACCTGTCTCATCCAGAACACACCGAAGGCTGTTACTAGAGCAGGAATAATCAACGCACCGAGAGTGTCGATCAAGCCTAAGTTTCCCATCAGCATGAACAAAGGAATAATTCCGAGCTGGCTTGGAAGCATCATGGTCAAGATAACAAATAGCACCATGAACTTTTGTCCTCTGAAGTTCAACTTCGCAAAAGCAAAACCTGCAATAGCGGAGAAGAACACCTGAGCCAATGCAACAACCGTTCCAACATAAACAGTGTTGAGAAGTGCCTGGTTGAACTGAGGAAGAGCTTCGTAAACGTTGCTAACAACTGTGAAGAAGCGAGGTCCAGGAACAAGTGTCGGTGGAATCTTGCTGATCTCATCAGTTCCATTAGATGCAACGATAAACATCCAGTAGAACGGGAAGAGCGATAGGAAAGTTACAAGACCAAGGGCGATGTAACCAGTGATGCCCATGCGCTGCCACTTTGGCTTTCTTCTGCGCTTTAGCTTTGGTCTAGTTTGTTCTAGAACTTCTACTGAACTCATCTTCCATCACCTGCAATCTTGCGGGTGATGAAGAAGTTAATGATTGACACAAACGCAACAATCACAGTAATCATAATTCCGATAGCTGCCGCATAACCCCACTTATAAGCAACGAATGCTTGCTCGAAGAGGAACAGTGTCAAAGTTGAGAACTGACCTGAGTCACCACCGTTATACGAACCACCAAGAATCAACGGCTCAGCGAAAACCTGCAGACCACCAATGGTTCCAACGATTAGCACGAAGGTGATGGTGTTGCGAAGGCTAGGCAGTGTTACATAGATGAACTGCTTGAACTTACCTGCACCATCAAGCGATGCTGATTCGTATAGCTCGTTTGGAATTGCAAGCATCGCAGCCAGGAAGATCAAAGCGTTGTAACCGGTCCAACGCCAAACAATCATCGCTGCAATAGCAACGTGGCTTGATGTAGTTCCCTGGATCCAGTCGATGTTCTCAACACCAAAGAGTCCAAGAACAAAGTTCACCATTCCAAAATCTCTACCAAACAACTGACCGAACACGATTGCAATTGCTAGAACAGAGGTGATGTTTGGAACAAGAAGAATGGTTCTAAAGAATGTTGAACCTCTTAGGTTTGGGTTGTGTAAAACAGCTGCAAGACCAATCGACATGATCAGCATCGGAATGGTTGATAGCAACCAAATATCGATGGTGTTGACCAAAGCATTCCAGAATCTCGTGTCAACAAACAACTCGTTGAAGTTTGCTAGGCCGATGAATTCCTGAGTCCCCAACGCATCCCAGTTAAAGAATGCGATGTAGATGGAATAAATGATTGGAGCTAAACCAAAGATTAAAAACATCACAAAGAACGGTGCCGAGAACATATAACCCCAGCGACCATTTAGAGAAGGAACAGCGTTAGGGTTGTTCACTTTTCTAGGTTGCTTAGCGGGCTTCCACGGTGATGGTGGCTTGCTCGCACGAGCTTTACCCACAGTTGTCTGTGACATTCTTATCTCTCTTTAGTTACTATTTACACTTACCTGCTGCGGCAATACCGGTGTTGAATGCTTTAGTTGCATTCTTTTCCTTACCGTTTGCAACAAGTGAGATAGCAGATCCCATTGCCATGTC
>JBIJAB010000141.1:0-2815 GCA_044345975.1 Rhodoluna sp. | reverse complement strand
CCTTTGGCAACAATCATTGCCTCAGGTGTTTCGCTCTTTTTAGCCAAAATCGTGTCTTCCTGTGTAGGTGTTCAACCTTACAAGTGTATTCAGTGGGAGTGATATCCTTATGAGCATGACCCCTGCCCCGAGCGACAAGGTTCGCCCTGGTAACCGCAGGGTGACTGGCAAGGAACAGTTCTATACCCCAGCCGATCTGGCCCTAAAGCTAACCCAGAAGCTAAGTTCCCTAGTCGGTGGGCTAGCTGGCAAACAGGTCATTGAGCCAGCAGGAGGAACCGGTGCCTTTATCAAGGCAGCCCAAGAACTAGGGGCTACCAAGGTAGTCAGTTTTGACATAGAGCCTAAAACTAAAGGTGTTCGACTGGGAGATTTCCTCCTGGCTGATCTAAATGGGATAAGTGGTGCAGTGACCATCTCTAATCCCCCATTTGGCAGAAACAACTCCCTGAGCATTCCCTTCTTCAACAAAGCAGCTAAGCACAGCGATTACATCGCTTTCATAGTTCCAAGAAGCTGGCGGAAATGGTCAGTCATAAACAGACTGGATAGAAACTTTCACCTAATCCATGATCAGGATCTAAGCATTGACTATGTTGATGACCTCGGTGAAATGGTTTGGCAGAAAGCTAACTTGAGAACGTGTTTTCAGGTTTGGCAGAGAAAAGACGTTGAGCGAGAAATCGTCAAGGTTCAAGATCTAGGGCTAATCACAAAAGTGAAGCCAGAAGAGGCAGATGTTGCCCTAACTGTGTTTGGCTATAGCTGTGGCCAGATTAGAACAGAGTTTGAAAGAGTTCCAAATAGTACCGTTATGTTCCTAAAGACCCATGATGAAAGAGTACTTCCAGCACTTAGAGCTGTGGACTTTAGTAGGTTCTATAGAAACACCGCTTATACAGAGGCGCTATCTCTACAAGAAATAAGATTCTTAATTAATGAGGAAATACTGGGAGACCCTTCCCTAGTAAAAACGAAAGAGTGAATCAATGAGCATGACCGGTAGACGAACTTCAGGACCAGGGGTAAAAGACACTGGCCCTAAAGCCAAGTTCAGTCAGTTACTTCCTTATATGAAGGAGCAAAAAGGCCTTCTAAGCGTTGCTGTCTTCTTTAGCATCATCGGTGCCGGTGTAAACCTTGCCCAGCCTCTAGTTGTTGGAAACATCATCTCAACAGTTCAAGAAGGAAGTGATGTTCTTCCTTTAGCTATTGCTCTTCTCATCATTACCCTGATGAGCGCAGTGCTAAGCGGAGCGATGTATCTAGTGCTTGCTAAAGCCGGAGAAGGTGTTGTGCTCTCAGCCAGATCAAGTCTTTCAACAAGATTGCTCAGACTGCCAATTCAGGAGTATGACCTGAGAAGAACTGGTGACCTTGTCTCTCGTGTGGGATCAGACACTACTTTGCTAAGAGCAGCTCTAACTCAAGGACTAGTTGATGGTGCTGGTGGAGCGCTTATATTTGTCGGCGCAGTAGTCGCTATGGCATTTATCGACTGGTTGCTTCTAGTACTAACTCTTCTCATGATCTCGGTTGCTGTTGCAGCAATCGGGGTAACCTCTAGAAAAATCAAGGCGGCAACCACCAAGGCTCAAGAGCGTGTGGGTAACATGTCTGCCTCTGTCGAACGTGCCCTATCTGCAGTTAGAACCATTAGGGCTGCAAGAGCAGAAGGCAGAGAATCTGACCAGATTAGAAAAGATGCTCAGGAAGCATATGAGCAAGGTGTGAAGATTGCCAAGATCAACTCTTGGGTCACACCTATCGGTGGACTTGCTGCCAACGGTGCATTCATTGTTGTTCTAGGTGTTGGTGGTTACCGAGTTGCTACTGGTGAAACCCAGGTTGCTTCTCTTGTTACCTTCATTCTTCTAATGTTCCTAATGATTAGACCGGTAGGCCAATTCTTTTCAGCCTATGCCTCAGTCCAATCAGCACTTGGTGCTCTTGCCCGAATCCAAGAGATACTTGATGTTCCTTTGGAAGACACCGATGCAGAGAGATCTCAAGTAACTAAGCGCAAGGCAGTGAACTCAACAGCCATTGAGTTTAGAAAGATTAAGTTCAGCTACCCTGCAAGACCAGAAGTTGCTCTCGATGCCAATGGCAAACCTATCGAGGGTGCTGAACCAATCATGAGTGAACCTAAGGAAGTACTCAAAGGTGTCTCCTTCAAGATTGAACGAGGTACACGAGTTGCTATCGTAGGTCCTTCAGGAGCAGGTAAGTCAACTATCTTCAGCTTGATGGAAAGATTCTATGAACCAACTAGCGGAGACATTCTCCTCGATGGTCAATCAGTTCATTCAATGCTGAGATCAGATCTAAGAGCGCAGATTGGCTATGTTGAACAGGATGCCCCAGTTCTAGCTGGAAGCATTAGAGAGAATCTTTTGATTGGTTCACCTGATGCAACCGAGAAAGATCTGAAGCGAGTTCTAAACGAAGTCAACCTAACCGCAGTTCTGAAAAGAGATAAGCGAGGCCTTGATGCCGAAGTCGGTGAACAGGGCATCATGCTTTCAGGTGGTGAACGTCAGAGACTTGCAATCGCCCGAACATTACTTAGCGCTCCGCCGATTCTTTTACTTGACGAATCAACCTCAAGCCTTGATGGTCTAAATGAGCAACGCATGCGCGAAGCCATTGATGCTGTTGCCAAGAACAGAACAATGATTGTGATTGCTCACCGCCTTTCAACAGTCGTTGATAGCGACCAAATCATTGTTATTGATGGCGGCAAGGTCATTGGGTCTGGAACCCATAAGCAGCTTCTCAAAAGCACCCCCCTTTATAAGGAGCTGGCCGCCAC
>JBIJAB010000140.1:0-2840 GCA_044345975.1 Rhodoluna sp. | reverse complement strand
ACCGTATACAGCTTGCCTCACCGTGCTCGTGCCGTAGAAGACGCTAATGGCGTTGTTCAGTTCTACGAGTACAAGGGCCGCAAGGTAGCAGACGCCTAAACTTCGGTTCACACCTTGAACTACGCCTCGCTCACTCAAAGACTTGGCATAACTATTGAAGCGGATCTACTTGAGTTAGCTTTAACTCACAGTTCTTACGCTTACGAAAACGGCAAAATACCCAACAACGAACGTCTAGAGTTTCTAGGCGATTCAGTGTTGGGTTTTGTTGTAACGGGGCATGTTTATACAGAGAACCCAGATCTTGATGAAGGTTCACTTTCAAGACTTAGAAGTGCAACCGTTTCTGCCAAGACTTTAGCTATCGCCGCTGATCAAATTGGTTTAGGTGAATTCGTTCGTCTTGGCAAAGGGGAACTTGCTACCGGTGGTCAAGCTAAGACAAACATTCTTGCTGACACCTTTGAAGCAATCATTGGTGCTGCTTATCTCTCTGGTGGCTTAGCCGCGGCTAAACACATTATTGATTCACTAGTGTTACCTCTGCTTAGTTCAGAAGATGAGCACTTAGAAACTTCTGAACCTAGAACTGTTCTAAGTGAACTACTAAAGTCTCTTGGCAAATCGGATGCTTCATTTGAAGTTACCCATGAAGGTCCTGATCATGACAGAACTTTCTTCGCGAAGGTAATCGTTGATGGTGATGCTGTTGCTTCTGGTTCTGGAAGAACTCGTAAGGCTGCTGAAGCTCAAGCTGCTATCGCTTCACTTAAAACTCTTAGGGGTTAGTCGTGCCTGAGTTACCTGAGGTTGAAACTGTTAGAGCAGGTCTTGCTGAAGTTGTTGCTGGGGCAAAAGTTACTAAGGTCGAAATCCATGATGTTAGAAGCCTCAAGCGTCACCCTGCAGCTTCTGGTGACTTTGTTGAAACCCTAACTGGCAGAACCATTCAGGCTGCAGTTAGAAGAGGTAAGTTTCTATGGCTTCCACTAAACAGAAAAAGAAGTGAACCGCAACTAGCTCTTATTGGTCACCTGGGCATGAGTGGTCAGATGCTGCTTAGAACACCTGGCTTTACTGAAGATGCTCTAACAAGAGTGACCATTTATTTGAAGGCTCAAGATGGTGAAAGGTATGAACTTCGATTTGTTGATCAAAGAATCTTTGGCTCTCTAGCTATCGATGTTATGCAACCAACCGAAGATGGTTTCCACGGTGGCTACAGCGGTCTTGAGGGTTCGGCTGAGCCTTGGGTCAATATGATTCCTAACCAGGTCGCTCACATCTCAAGAGATCCACTTGACCCGGTTTTTAGTGTTGATGATGTTTTGTTGAAGTTCAAGAAGAAGAACTCAGGTATCAAGAGAGTGCTACTGGATCAAGGTGTTCTAAGCGGTATTGGGAATATCTATGCTGATGAGTCGCTATGGCTTGCCAAGATTCACTATGACCAGCCAGCAGCATCTATTTCTAAGCCAAAGGCTAAAGAACTCTTGGAGCATGTTCGAGTAGTTCTCGCTAATGCTTGTGAGGCTGGGGGAACCAGCTTTGATGAGCAATACAAGAACATCAACGGGGAGTCTGGGTATTTCAGCATCAGCCTCAATGCCTATGGGCTAACTGGCTTGCCTTGTAAAAGGTGTGGCAGGGCTATCAAAAGGGAGAACTGGATGAACCGAGGGTCCCATTTCTGCCCATCCTGCCAAAGACTTAGGCGATAAATAGCCAATAGAGCCCCCAATTCTGGCTTTAGAGCAAAGTGGGGGCTTCGGATAAGGTAATTTTTATAAAGACTCCTACGTTTAGGCATTAAGCCTTTACGCCCTCCAACGAAAGCGAACTGTTTTGCATCTGAAAAGCCTGACCCTCAAGGGCTTTAAGTCGTTCGCGAATCCAACGACTTTCATCCTCGAAAAAGGTGTAACCGCGGTCGTCGGACCTAACGGTTCAGGTAAATCTAACGTTGTTGATGCACTTGCTTGGGTTATGGGTGAGCAGGGAGCAAAGACTCTTCGCGGTGGAAAGATGGAAGATGTCATCTTTGCTGGTACCGCAACTAAGGGTCCTCTGGGTAGAGCAGAAGTTTCTCTAACAATTGATAACACCGATGGTGCTTTACCAATTGATTACAGCGAAGTTACTATCTCAAGAACACTGTTTAGAAACGGTGGATCTGAGTATGCAATCAACGGTGAACCTTGTCGACTACTTGATGTTCAAGAACTTCTAAGCGATACAGGTCTTGGCCGTGAGATGCACGTCATCGTCGGTCAAGGAATGCTCGATGGTGTTCTAAGAGCAACACCTGAAGAGCGTCGCGGTTACATCGAAGAAGCTGCAGGTATCTTGAAGCACCGCAGAAGAAAAGAAAAGACTGAGCGCAAGCTTGAAGCGATGCAGGGAAACCTAACTCGTCTAAACGACTTAGCTGGTGAAGTTAGAAGACAACTAAAGCCACTAAGTCAGCAAGCGGAAACTGCTCGTCAAGCTCAAGGTATTGCCTCTGTTGTTAGAGATGCCAAAGCAAGACTGATGGCTTACGACGTTGTTGGTTTACTGCAGGGTCTTGATCAAACTTCTCAATCAGAAGCAGATAGAAAAGCTGAGCGCAACATACTGCAGCACCAGTTAGATGAAAACAACTCCAGACTTACTGAACTTGAGAATCAGCAGATGTCGAGCGAAGTTGAAGAAGCAAGATCTCTTGCCTTTGCATTTGACACTGTTACTGAGAAGTTCCGCACCATGTTGGCTATCGCCAACCAGAGAGTTGCTCTTCTTACTTCACAAAAGACTTTGACTGCATCTCAGGTTGACCCTGCTGCTATTGAAGCTGATGC
>JBIJAB010000139.1:0-2859 GCA_044345975.1 Rhodoluna sp. | reverse complement strand
TAGGTGGTGCTGCTGGAGGATATGTTTCTGGGCGAAAAGAAATAGTTGAAATCCTAAGACAAAAAGCTAGACCTTATCTTTTCTCAAACTCACTAGCTCCAGCTATCGTTGCAGGTTCACTTGAAGCAATAAAGATTGCAGGGTCAAGTGAAGGCGTGAAACTGCGTGAACAACTTCATTCCAACGCCAATCGCTTCAGAACTGGAATGAGTGAGGCAGGCTTCACTCTTCTGGAAGGAGAACACCCAATTATTCCTGTGATGCTAGGCGATGCTGTGTTGGCTGCAAACTTAGCTAAAGCCATGTTTACTAATGGCGTCTATGTCACAGCATTTAGCTTCCCTGTTGTTCCTAAAGAAAAGGCAAGAATAAGAGTTCAACTCTCTGCCTCACACAGTCCTGAAGATATCGATGCTTGTGTTGCTGCGTTTATTAAATCCCGCAGCGAGACTAGTATTTGACAATGGCAGAACCAGTAAAAGGAGCTAAGAGCTACTTTCCTTCCATTGAAGCTAAGTATGGGAAACCAATAACCTTTTGGATGAAAGAACTCAAAAAGGTAAAGGATCTCAAGCACTTAGAGCAGGTGACCTTCCTGAAGGAAACTCATCAAATGGGGCATGGTCACGCCAATGCCCTGGTGGCAGTGTTCAGGGCAGAGAACTCCTAGTCCTAGACCTCAAGATTAGAGTCACGGTTAGACTTGTCCAATGGCAATGAAAGTAACTGTTATTGGACTCGGCTATCTAGGCGCAACACACGCTGTTGCAATGTCGAAGCTTGGTCACACAGTAATTGGTATTGAGCCAAACCAAGCAAAAATCGACAGTCTTAAATCAGGCCACGCAGGATTCTTTGAGCCAGGCCTCGATGAAGAACTGGCTAAGCAAATCGCCTCAGGTCGCCTAACCTTCCAGAGTTCTCACGATGAAGGCTCAAGAGATGTTGATGTTCACTTCATCTGTGTTGGAACACCGCAAAAAGATGGATCTCTTGCAGCTGACACTTCTTATCTGCACTCAGCAATCAAAGACCTGGCCCCTTACCTAGACAAAGACTCAATCGTTGTTGGTAAGTCAACCGTTCCTGTTGGGACAGCAGCGCTTCTAACCATAGAGCTAACCAACCTGGCTGGTTTCGTACCTAACCTTGCTTGGAACCCGGAGTTCCTCAGAGAAGGAACAGCACTTGAAGATTCACTAAATCCTGATCGTCTTGTTGTTGGTGTTATTAACCAGCACTCTGAAGACAAACTTCGTGAAGTATTCGCTCCGATGATTTCATCAGGAGTTCCATTTATTGTGACTGACCTGGCAACAGCGGAACTTGTGAAATCAGCAGCCAATGCTTTTCTCGCTACCAAGATTTCATTCATTAACGCCATGGCTGAAATCGCTGAAGTATCTGGTGCTGATGCAACTCAACTAGCAGCTGCAATCGGTTACGACGAACGCATTGGTAATAAGTTCCTACGTAACGGAGTTGGCTTTGGTGGAGGCTGTCTACCTAAAGACATCAGAGCACTCATGGCTAGAGCTGAAGAGCTAGGTGTTGGCCAGTCTGTTGCTTACCTAAAAGAAATCGACAAGATCAACATCCGTAGACGTGATCGAGTAATTGACATGCTCACTAACGAACTTGGAACCCTAAAGGGTAAGAAGGTATTAGTTTTGGGGGCCGCCTTCAAGCCAGACAGCGATGATGTCAGAGACTCTCCAGCATTAGAGATTGCATTGCTAATCCAAGCTGCGGGAGCAACATCTGTTGTTCATGACCCGATTGCTTTACCTGGTGTGAATAGGAAGCACCCAGAGCTAACCACAAATGAAAACCTTTTAGCTGCATTTGATGGTGTTGATGCGGTAGTCCTTGCAACAGAGTGGCAAGAGTATCGTCAAGTAGATCCTCTAACTGTTACTGGCGTTGCCAACAAGCTGATTATTGACGGTAGAAATGTCCTTGACATAGCAAAGTGGCAACAAGCAGGTTTTAAGGTCTTAGCATTAGGTAAGACGATAAAAAACTAAGGAAGAACCATGACCACAGTCATGCATTTCATCAATGGCAAGCAAGTTGCCAACTCATCAACTAGAACGGGCAATGTCTTCAACCCTGCAAAGGGTGAAATTACAAAACAAGTTGCTCTGGCTGAAACCCAAGATGCTAAGGCAGCTATTCAAGCGGCAGCAGATGCGTATCCTGCATGGCGAGACACATCCCTTACTAAGCGTCAACAGATCATGTTTAACTTCAGAGAGATTCTGAATGCCAACAAAGAAGAACTTGCTGCCATTGTCACAGAAGAGCATGGCAAGACTCTGCCTGATGCTTTAGGTGAAGTAACCAGAGGGCTTGAAGTTGTTGAGTATGCAACTTCTATGGCTAGTCACCTAAAAGGTTCTTATAGCGAACAGGTTTCAACTTCTATTGATGTTTACTCAATCAAACAATCTCTAGGTGTTGTTGGAATCATTAGCCCATTCAACTTTCCAGCTATGGTGCCAATGTGGTTCTTCCCTATTGCTCTAGCAGCAGGCAACACAGTAGTTCTAAAGCCTTCAGAGAAGAATCCTTCAGCTGCTATTTGGATGGCTGAAAAACTAAAGCAAGCAGGCTTACCTGATGGTGTATTCAACGTTCTGCAAGGTGACAAAGTCGCTGTTGATGAATTACTAACCAACAGTGAAGTTCAAGCCATCAGCTTTGTTGGCTCAACGCCTATTGCTAAATATGTTTACGAAACAGGAACTGCTCACGGCAAGAGAGTCCAAGCTCTTGGTGGAGCAAAGAACCACATGCTGGTTCTTCCCGATGCAGATCTTGAACTAGTAGCTGACTCTGCAATCAACGCAGGCTTTG
>JBIJAB010000138.1:0-2861 GCA_044345975.1 Rhodoluna sp. | reverse complement strand
GTTGTTGAAACCGAGACCAGAACCACTTTTCACATAGTTGAAGACATCCACACTCACACAGAAGAAGAATTGGTTTTTGTTCACGAGGATCAAGACCCTATTCACGAAGTTGAAGATGTTGCTCACGAAACAACTGAAAAGTTTGAAGCCGCAGAACCTGTTGAGCCAATCACAGAAGAGTCAAGGGTTGACGAGCCTGTCGTCGAGCCACCAAAGCCGCAGAGCACTTCGCGATGGGCTGAAGTTCTTTTTGGCACCAAAGACGAAGATAGCGATAAATAGCTAGAACCCGATAGCAATCACAGGAACACTCATTTCCTGTTGGCTTATTGATCCATGATGACCAATCATCTCCAATGACTTCTTCTTGGCAAAACCCTGATGATAAAGAGCAACTTCTTTTCTCGCCATGACAACTATGTCTGGAACCAATTGAACGTCTCTGTTTTCTTGCCAATAGCCTGCTTCTTTGAGCTCTTTCGGAGTTACGACATAGCAGCTATCCCCCAGTGCCATTTCTAACTGAATCACAGTTTTCTCAACCGCACCTTGGTTCTTGAGATATAGAAAGAGAGACCGAGTGTCTCCACCAACATCGAGCAGTTCATCATGACTCAAGATTTCATCGAGATAGATGTGGCTTGAATGTGGCACGTCGATTACACCGTGATCCGCTGTAATGATGACGCCATTAGTCTTTCCAATATCATTACCAAGCCTGCCAATGAGCGCATCCACTTCTTCCAGTTGATTCAACCAAGCTTGTGACTTCCAACCTTGAGCATGGGCTATCTGGTCGAGTTCTGGAATGTACAGATAAACAACCTTCTCTTTTGAATCACAAAGTAGCTCTTTTGCTTTGACGAATCGCTCTTCGATTGATTTAGTTCCGTGAAAATCACTGCCTCGCATAGTTGCAGCGGTAAAGCCAGACTCACGATAGGCACTTGGAGCTATGGTATGAAAATCAATCGCCCTAGCAAGAGCCTTCTCAGATACGGTTTCTAAAGGTTGAAACGTTTTGGCGTCTTCACTCGACAGCCAACCGTTCAGCAGATTTCTTTTCAAACCAGCTGAACGATCGTAAACCTGGTAACCAATGAAGCCAGTTTCCCAAGGTGGCTTTCCCGTGGCGAATGAAACGATAGATGTTGACGTTGTGGCTGGAAAAAAACATGATGCTGAGATCGATGGTTTCGAGTTGAGAAAACTGGCGTGAGCACCTGCACCCTTCAGATTTGCTGAACCAAGCCCGTCAATCAGGATTACGCACACCGAACGCTTCTTGGCTAAGCCAAGAGAGTTACTTTCCCCTGAAACGCTCTGAAGGGCGCTTATCAACACATCGCCGAGCATCCCCAAGGTTTTAGGTGGTGCAGGTAGCATCGAAGACATACGTACAAGTCTGCCACAGCCCTTTTAGCCACTAGAAAGATCATGACTAACAAGAAGCCTGAAAACCGATTCCCAGATGAGCGAATCGTAGACATCGCCCTCACCCAAGAACTAAGTGACTCATTCCTTGAGTATTCATACTCAGTTATTTACGCTCGAGCCCTTCCTGACGCCAGAGACGGCCTCAAGCCTGTTCAGCGTCGCATCATCTTCCAAATGGGCGAGATGGGTCTTAGACCTGACAAGGGGCACGTCAAATCAGCCCGTGTTGTCGGTGAGGTAATGGGTAAGCTCCACCCTCACGGCGACGGAGCTATCTATGACGCCATGGTTCGTATGTCTCAATCCTTCACTCTTAGAGTTCCAATGATCGATGGTCACGGTAACTTTGGTTCCTTAGACGATGGCCCAGCCGCTTCCCGATACACCGAAACAAGACTTGCTGCAGCTGCCTTGATAATGAATGAAGGGCTGGACGAGGACGTAGTTGATTTCAAACCGAACTACGATGCCCAACTTTCAGAGCCTGAAGTTTTACCAGCTGCCTTCCCTAACCTTTTAGTGAACGGATCTTCTGGTATCGCGGTTGGTATGGCAACAAACATGGCTCCGCACAATATGCGAGAAGTGATTGCTGGAGCAATACATCTTTTGAATAACCCGAAGGCAACTTCAAAAGATCTGATGAAGTTTATCCCAGGACCAGATTTGCCATCCGGTGGAATCATCATGGGAACCGAGGGAATCACTGAAGCATATGAAACTGGCAGAGGCAGCTTCAAAACTCGAGCAAGAGTAACGGTCGAAAGCGTCTCCCCTAGAAAGCTAGCTCTTGTAGTAACCGAACTTCCTTACTTGGTTGGGCCTGAAAGAATCATCGAGAAGATTAAAGATGGGGTCAACAACAAGAAACTGCAGGGTATCTCAGATGTGATTGACCTTACCGACCGTACAAATGGTCTGAAGCTGGTTATTGAACTCAAGACGGGCTTTGATCCAAACGTAGTTCTGGAACTTCTTTATAGATTCACGCCCCTAGAAGATTCGTTCAGCATCAACAACGTTGCTCTTGTTGATGGCAAACCAGAGACCCTAGGCCTTCGAGACATGCTTGGCGTATACCTAGCTCACCGGGTCGTAGTCACTAAGCGTCGTACCGAGAACCGCCTAGGTAAGAAACTAGCTCGCTTGCACCTGGTTGAAGGTCTGCTGAAAGCAATCCTGAGCATTGATGAAGTTATCAAGATTATTCGAGCCGCGGATGAAGTTGATGACGCTCGCAAGAAGCTGATGAGCAAGTTCACTCTTTCAGAAATTCAAGCTGAGTACATTCTCGAGTTGAAACTCAGAAGGCTGACTAAGTTCTCAAAGCTTGAGCTTGAAGCAGAAAGCAAGGAGCTAGCCAAGGAGATTGCAGAGCTGAAGAAGATACTTTCTGCTGACAAGAACTTGCGCGATGTAGTTGC
>JBIJAB010000137.1:0-2863 GCA_044345975.1 Rhodoluna sp. | reverse complement strand
GCAGTTATTGCTACTGGTCTCTCTAATGCAGATCTTGCTAAGGCAGCCTGGCGTTCAGCATCAACTTTCCGTAACAGCGATAAAAGAGGTGGAGCTAATGGTGCACGAATTGCATTAGAGCCGCAGAGAAGTTGGGATGTAAATGCTGATGTAATGGCGACCATCAACAAGTTGATGGAAGTGAAGAGCAACCTAAAGGTCGAAATCTCACTAGCTGACCTAATTGTTTTTGCAGGTAACCTTGCAATCGAAAGAGCAGCTAAGGATGCTGGAGTAAAACTTCAGCTAGAGATTTCTAGTGGTCGCGGTGATGCAACTCAAGATCAAACTGATGTTGATTCATTCGTTCACCTAAAGCCAATTGCTGATGGTTTCATCAACTGGGCACCTGGTTACGAAGCAACTGCAGAAGCTCTGCTTCTTGAGAAGGCATCTCTTCTAGGTCTAACACCACCAGAACTAACTGTTTTGGTTGGTGGGCTTAGAGCATTAGGTGCAGTTTCAGGAGAAACTAAACATGGTGTGCTGACTGAGACTCCAGGGGTACTAAACAACCACTTCTTTAGAAACCTTCTCAGCAACGATATTGCCTGGGCTCCTAAAGCAGATCTAAAGGGAATCTATGGATCTCACGCCTATGCCGATGGTGAAAGAAAGTGGACTGCAACAAGGGCAGACCTAGTCTTTGCTTCTAACTCAGTCCTGAGAGCTGTTTCCGAAGTTTATGCAGCTGATGATGCCAATGACAAGTTCATTCATGACTTCGCTAAGGCGTGGACAAAGGTCATGACTGCTGACCTTTTCTAGGCTCTAAAACCAGATACTGGCCCTTGTTCTCAGGGGCCAGTATTGCTTAATCTGGAACTAGACATTGTGTCAAGATTTCTAGACACTTCGACTAATATGTTAGAGACGGAACGCTGTTCTGTTATCCGAACATCTTTAAGGAATTCTAATGATCAAAAAACTTGGTTTTTCGATTGCGGCACTTGCTCTAGTAGCTGCTGCATCTGTTCCAACCGCCAGCGCTAAGAGTGCTAATGCCGTTTCAATTTACCTAGGTGCTCCACTAGTTCAGGGCTCATTTGCTGCTGGTACTTCAGGCACCACTACAGAAGACTTCAACAGCTTCAGTGCTGGTGCATGTCCAACCACTTGGGCCGTAGGAACAATCAGTGGTGCTTGTAACATTAGCTCTGTACTTACATGGGGTGGTTCATCTGTTGGTGCAAACTCAACTACACCTAGCATCGGTGGTGCCGGTTCGAACTACGCAACAACCGTTAACAACGTGGATCCATTCACACTGACTCTTTCAGCACCATCAAAGTATGTTGGTCTTTACTGGACTGCTGGTTCTCCGAGCAACACAATTTCATTCTTCGATGGAAACAAAAAAATCATTGAACTAACAACCGCTTCAATCATGGAGTTGTTGGGTACTGCTCCTACTGATGCCGCTGATTGGTTGTCTATTAAGAACGATCCAGCCGCTGTTGTCGCATCTGGTACACCTGGTACTACCTATCCGAGAGCTTTCTACTTCGGTAACCCTCGTGCGTACACAGCTAACCCTCCAACAGCTATGTCCACTGTTTCAGGGGTTGACCCTTGGACCTACCTTCACTTGTTTGCTTCAGGAACTGTTGAGTTCGACAGCATCCAGTTCTCAGGTGGTGGCTTTGAGTTCGACAACCTAGCTGTATCAACTTCAGCGAAGACTCCTCCAGCATCACTTGCTCCAGCTGGTTTCATCAATGCAGATCACACAGCTACATTTGACGCAAACGGTGGTGAGGGATCCATGGACCCTGTAACTGCAAACGTTTCAGGTAACCTTCCTACAAACACATTGACCAACGCCAATGAAGAATGTACCTTCGATGGTTGGAACACCAAGGCTGATGGCTCTGGAACTGCTTACGCAGATGGTGCTGCATTCTCATTCGAAACAAATGAGACCATGTACGCTCAGTGGGATTGCCCAGAAGAAGAAGTTGCAGTTGAGGAAGAAGAAAAGGAACTTGCTCAAACGGGTTCTGCTAACTCTTCGCCGCTATTCGCAACCTTCGCACTTCTAGCACTCGGCTCTGCCTTATTGCTACTAAGCAGAAGAACTAGAAGAAGCTAATAAGTTCTAAGTTATTAGGCCCCAGGCTAAAAACCTGGGGCCTAATTCTTTAAGGGGTTTTCAATACACAAATGTACCCAATAAGGGAAATGCTGGAGCGATCTAGGAAAGCGAACGGTCAACGATAAGACCAATAAGCGCGTTCCAAGCCAAGGCATCCATAGGGTTGTCAACGACATCGTCAACAATCTTGCCCAAGGTATAGGCCTGGATTAGAACTGCTGCAGCTCTAGGGTCGAAGTCCTTGTTGAACCATCCCCTGTTCTGAACTTCTGTGAATTGTTCAGTGAACAGATCGGTTAGGCCTTGCTGGACCTTGCCAAGGGCAATTCTGAATCCTTCGTTCTTCTCAGCCATGCCTAGAATACGAGCGCGCTCGTAACGGTTGGCTTTGCGGGCAGGGTCTTGGGTGAGTTCTGTAACTCTAGTTAGGCCTGTGAAGAATTCTTCTTTGGTTTGACACTCAGCTAGCATCTGCCTGATTACACCACCGCTTTTTTCAACGTATCTCGAATAGCGAACTAGGTAAGCCTCTTGGATTAGCTCCCCGATTGAATCCCAGAAGTGATATAGGGATCCTCTAGCAATGCCTGTTCTGCGAAGGATTTCTGCTGCAGAAACGTCCTTTTCCTGAAGTTCGTCGAGCATTTCGACAGCAGTGTTTAGCAACCTGTTTCTGGTCTCAGTACCTGCCTCGCTCATTTGCCTAGTCTAACAAGGCGAGACAAATTC
>JBIJAB010000136.1:0-2873 GCA_044345975.1 Rhodoluna sp. | reverse complement strand
AGTCCACCATCGCTAGCGAAGTTCTTCTGCGGAGCGAAGTAATAAACATCTGTGTTGTATGGATCAAAATCAATACCACCGGCAGCACTAGTTGCATCAGTGAAATACAAAGCATCTTTATCTGCCCCAGCAACTTTCTCAACAGGAGTAACAACACCGGTTGAAGTTTCGTTCTGTGGGTACGCATATGCAGAGATTCCGGCTTCCGCTACAAGCTCTAATCTTGAGCCCACTTCACCTTGAATGACTGTTGGCTTAGTTAGCCATGGTGCACTAAGTGATGAAGCGAACTTAGCTCCGAATTCACCGTGCACTAGAAGTTGTGATTTGCCTTCAGCGAGGCTGTATGAAGCAACATCCCAAAACGCAGTTGATCCGCCGTTACCGATAACAATCTCGTAGCCTTCAGGGTTGTGAAAGAGATCCATCAGACCTTCTTGAACACGCTTGACTAGATTCTTTACAGGTGCCTGACGGTGCGAGGTGCCCATGAGTTCAGCACCTTCCTTAGCAAATGCTGCTATCTGGCTAGGCCTAACCTTAGAAGGCCCACAGCCGAAGCGTCCATCTTGAGGAAGTAATTCAGCCGGAATAATAATCGAAGTCATGTCCCAAAGTTTAGTCGGGCTGAGCCCTTCACGATTTAGGCTTATCAGGTGACCGATTTGATTGATACTACCGAGATGTATCTTCGAACCATTTTGGAACTCGAAGAGGAAGGCCATGTGCCTTTGCGTGCTCGTATCTCAGAGCGTCTCGATCACTCAGGCCCAACGGTTTCTGAAACAGTCGCTCGTATGGAGAAAAACGGACTAGTCGTAGTATCAGGAGACCGTCACCTTGAACTCACAGCCGAAGGCAGACAACTTGCCATCGAGGTCATGCGGAAGCACCGACTTGCTGAACTGCTTCTAGCCAACGTCATTGGTTTGGATTGGCACCTAGTTCATGAGGAAGCCTGTCGCTGGGAGCATGTCATGAGTGAGCAGGTTGAACTCAAGATCCTGGAACTAGTAAAAGATGTTGAGATCTCTCCCTTTGGTAATCCAATCCCTGGACTAGAACACCTAGGCAGGGGAGAATCAACCGCTATGGGTGAGGTTGTTACACCTCTTATAGAGCTATTAGGGGTAGAAGTAATAGTGAAGAGACTTGCTGAGCCCCTTCAGGGCTATTCCGATGCTCTAGCCCACCTCAAGGCAGCAGAAGTGGTCCCAGGAGCTCGAATAGTGGCTACTCAGGCCACAGACAGGGTCGTGGTAACCACCGTAGAAGGCCAGAACTCAGTTAGCCTCACCGCCTTTGACGTGGCTCATATATTCGTTATTCCTGCGTAAATACTGGGCTTCAGGCCGTTTAGGCCTATGGATAATCTTTTAAGAAGCGATTTCGGGGTAAACTTATAAAACCTTGAGGCAGCCAACCCAGTCCAAGGAGCGAGAACAGTTCATTTAGAAATACGGACTCGCATAAGACTTTAGGTTTTAGCCCAAAGAATTAGTTAGGAGGATATGTTTTGACTGAAAAGCCATCTGGACGTCGTCGCGCTGACGTTGAAATCAATGTCCTCGAATCTTTTGAACTTCGCAGTCGCAGATCCATCCGAGAAAGCGAAAGAAAGCGCAAAACCAGAGCCGCTCTTAAGGCAGAAAAAAGAGCAGCAAAGATGGATCGCAAATACTTCAAAGCTAACCCTCCTCAGGTTGAGGGTTCTCCAACTTCTCTCATCAGACCTATCGCCAAACTTCCTCTTCGTAAGAGAGCAGCAGTCAAAACTGCAGTTGTGATGAGCGTTATCGGAGGCGTAACAGCAACTGCTAGCCTTCCTGCTTACGCATACAGCCCAGCCGTTACAGCTCTTTCTGGTCTTGCCTCTAACTCTCAAGGTGCAGCTGGTGAGGCTCAGAGCCTAGCCATTGCTGTTGAGACAACTATTAGCTATGAGCGTGGTTCTTACGGAATCATGTCAGCTAACGATTTAAGGCGTCTAACCGACAGAAACAACTACCTCGGTTACACAGGTCTAACTGCTTTTGATCTAGCAGCTAACCCTAAGTACTCAGAGCTCAACGCAGATGACATCATGAAGGTTGCTGCTAAGCACGTAGGTGTTCCATACATCCTGGGCGGTCAGCTACCAACAGGTCTTGACTGTTCAGGTTATGTTCGCTTGGTCTTCTCTGAGTTTGGTCTGCTACTTCCTCACTCTGTGAACGCTCAGGCAGCTCACCCAAGAATCAAGAGAATCAAGAAGTCAGACGCTAGACCAGGCGATCTGGTAATCATGAGCAACCACAGCCACAACGGTATCTATGCAGGTTCAGGCATGTTCTATCACGCTCCTAGACCAGGTGACCGTGTGAAGCTAGCCCCTATCTACACTCCAAACGTCTATTACGCTCGCGTGATCGACTAAAAACATAACCAATTCTTAACCTTTCATTTTGGTGTGTTTCCTAGCCATATCTGGCGATAAGTCGTAACCTTTTCCCAAGTCAACTATTGGCTTTGAAAGGAGAAACTAATGGATGCCTTCCCTGTGCCTGCCAAGCATGAGTTTGAACATCTTCACGTAGTTTGTCCTTGTCAAACTTTCTCTGCTTAGACGCGTTACCGATTACGGTGACGCGTTTTTTGTTTGAGCCTTTAGTTGATAGATACGAAAACCTGCAATCCGTGCAGGTGATTTCGAAAGGATGCAACATGAGAACACTAGTTTTGAATGCTGGTTACGAGCCACTGGGTGTGGTCTCATTCAAGCGAGCCATTGTTTTGGTGCTTAACAAGAAAGCCACCGTGCTTGAAGGTTCAGCTGAGCAGAAGGTTCACAGTGCAACAAGTGAATACGAGCTACCATCAGTCATTCTGTTGAG
>JBIJAB010000135.1:0-2884 GCA_044345975.1 Rhodoluna sp. | reverse complement strand
AGAATGCTAAAGCAGGTAAGCATGCTGGTATTCAAATCAAGTTGAACTCTCTAGTTGATGAACAGATTATTGACTCTCTTTATAGAGCCTCTAAAGCAGGCGTGAAGGTGGAGATCCTGGTTAGAGGCATGTGTTCACTAAAGCCAGGTGTTCCAGGCTTGAGCGAAAACATAACCGTCCGTTCAATCCTTGGTCGTTACCTTGAGCACTCCAGAGTGTTCCGATTCCTAAATGATGGCGACCCTATTGTCTTCATCGGTTCAGCTGACATGATGCATAGAAACCTTGACCGAAGAGTTGAAACGCTAGTCCGACTACGTCAAGCAGATCACCAAGCTGAAATGCAGAAACTATTCGAACTTGCAATGCACCCAATGACAAGTTCTTGGAACTTGGGTTCTGATGGTGTTTGGCATAGAAATGGTGCAGTTGATGCAGAGCTAGGCTTTATCGACATGCAAGATCAAATGATGGCAAGAACTCTTAGCTCTAGACCAGGTGGGCACTAATGCCTGTAGTTGCAGCTGGTGCGATTTTATGGCGTAAAGAGAAAGACACTTTAAAGGTGCTTCTCATTCACCGTGGCAGATACGACGACTGGAGCTGGCCTAAGGGGAAGCTTGATAAGGGTGAAGGAATTGTTGAAGCAGCAGTTCGTGAAATCAAAGAAGAAACAGGAATCAAAGTTTCTCTTGGACCAAAGCTTTTTGAAAGTAAATACAATCTTGCCAACGGTTCAAAGAAAGTTGTTCACTACTGGTCAGCCAAAGTAACTGACTCGGCTCTGAAGAAGCAGAAGTTCAAACCAGATGAAGAAGTTAGCTCATTCAAATGGGTCAGCGTTTCTGAAGCTAAGAAACTTCTGACCTATGAGCACGACAATGATCCTCTAGATGTCTTAGTCAAACTCAACCAAGCAAACAGTCTTGATACTCGCCCAATCATTCTTCTTCGCCATGCCAAAGCAACCCCTAGAGATGAGTGGAAGAAGGGTGAAGCAACTAGGCCACTACTTCCAGTGGGTCTCATCCAAGCCGCGGCACTAGCAACCACCCTAAAGGCATATGCTCCGAAGCTGGTTGTTACCTCAAGTTGGAAGAGATGCATGGACACTGTGCTTCCTTACCTAAACAAATACAAGACAAAGCTTCTCGAGAGATCCCAGCTCAGCGAACTTGGTGCAAAGAACGGCCCTAAGCGGACTATCAAACTAGTAGATAAGTTGCTTGCCTCTGGTAAGAGCGTTGTTATTTGCAGCCATAGACCTGCACTTCCAACGATTGTGAAGGCCGTTGGAGCCTATGGAGATAAGGCTCAGCGCAAGGAACTTGAAGAAGCCCTGTCTATGAAACCAGGCCAGATGTATGTCCTTCATGTATCTAAGAACACAGGCAAGAAGGTTGGCAAGATTGTTGCCATTGAATCGATTGGCCCTGCTTTTGCCGATTAGTCTTTGTTTATGACTAACTCCCCACAGAACTGGCTTGACTGGAAGCAATCACGTAACGCTGTCTATGCAGACCCAACAGGTTTTTTATCAATCACTAACCTCGTCTGGTTAACAAGTGAACCTCAGGAGATAAAGGGTCTTAGCGGCAGCTGGTATTCCGATGGAACAACAGTTCACGTCATTGATAGTTCAAGCGGTGAGCACTCCTGGGATCTTGCCAAACTAGGTGACACTTCATTCCAGCTCGATGGAATCAAAGTCGAACTAGGAAACAGATCTGGTTCTCTGATCGTTAGACCAAGAGATCCAAACTCAGAGATGCTGAAGGCATTCTCAGGTTTGAAGACTTTTGATTACAACCCTGAGTTTGATGTTGTTGCAACTCTTGAGGAAGCAAGCGCTCCTAAAGAAGTTGTTGTTGGAACAGTGGTTGAAGGCCTAACCCAGGCCTATGTCTCGCCTGGAGTTCTAGTGTTTGAGATTGCAGGACAAAGTCTTAGATTGACAGCTTTTGATCAAGCCGGCAGCGATGACCTAACTGTCTACTTCAAAGATGCAACCTCAGGTAAGGAAAGCTATGGCACTGCTCGTTCAGTAACTGCTAAGTACCAAGCTGATGGCACATACATTCTTGACTTCAACTTCTCAACCAACTTCTTCTGCGCTCATACAGATTTTGCTACCTGTCCGGTTGCTCCAGTTGAAAACAATCTTCCAGTTGCAATTAAAGCTGGAGAATCAAAACCTGATAAGAGATTCACCGCTGATGGGATTAAGGAACAGGTATCTAATTGAACAATGAAATAGCCAAGGATCTTCCTCTACTTTTAAATGAAGAAGGTAAGCCTGCTCTGTGTTTAGTTACTGGAGCAACCGGTTACATCGGTGGACGTTTAGTTCGAGAGCTTTTGCACCATGGCTATCGTGTTCGAGTAATGGCTAGACATATTGAGCGTCTAACCAGCTACCCTTGGTTCTCTCAGGTGGAAGTGGTTGAAGGCGATGCTAATGATGAGATTGCCGTTGATAAGGCTCTTGCTGGTGTTGATGTTGCTTACTACCTACTTCACGCCCTTCATGTTCGTGAAGATTTCGAAAGACTAGAAAAAGAGTGGGCGACAACCTTTGGCAAGATGGCCAAGAAAAACAATGTCAAGCGCATGGTTTATCTTGGTGGCATGGCAGATAGCCAGAGCAAGCTAAGTGCTCACCTATCTTCTCGTGCTGAAACTGGTGAGATACTACGTGCATCAGGAGTTCCAACTGTTGAACTTAGAGCTGGTGTTGTGATTGGTTCTGGTTCAGCTTCTTTTGAGATGCTTCGTTACCTAACTGAGCGTATTCCTGTGATGGTCACACCTAAGTGGGTAACCGTCAGAATCCAACCGATTGCAGTTAGAGATGTTCTTCGTTACCTAGTTGGGGCAGCAGGTA
>JBIJAB010000134.1:0-2912 GCA_044345975.1 Rhodoluna sp. | reverse complement strand
CCCCCTTTCGCCAAATGGTTCGAGGATGGTCAAATCAATGCCAGCTACAACTGCCTAGATAGGCATGTTCTAGAAGGCAGAGGCGACAAGATTGCCATCTTCTTTGAAGGTGAACCAGGCGACACTAAGACGTACACATACAGCCAGCTGTTAGCAGAGACTAAAAAGGCAGCTAATGCTCTGATGGATTTAGGGGTAACTGAAGGGGATCGGGTAGCCCTATACATGCCGATGATTCCAGAGGCAGTTATTTCAATGTTGGCCATAGCTCGCATTGGTGCTGTACATAGCGTTGTGTTCGGTGGCTTCAGTGCTGAGTCGCTGAGAAGCAGAATCAATGATGCCCAGGCGAAACTGGTTATCACAGCTGACGGAGGTTTCCGCAAAGGCAAAGCACATCCTCTAAAAGAAGCAGTTGATCAAGCACTTGAGAACGACAACTGCCCGTCCATAGAACATGTTCTAGTTGTTGAAAGAACTAAAACAACAGTGTCAATGACAACTAGAGACATCTGGTGGCATGATGCTCTAGGCAAAGCAGCATCAGAACATGTTGCTATTGGCTTTGATGCAGAGCATCCTCTATTCATTCTCTACACCTCAGGAACTACAGGAAAACCGAAAGGCATTCTTCACACCACAGGTGGTTATTTGACTGGAGCTTCTTATTCACATCGAGTTGTTTTTGATTTGAAAAGTGAAACAGATGTTTACTGGTGCACCGCTGACGTTGGTTGGATTACTGGACACAGTTATGTGGTCTATGGTCCACTAGCTAATGGTGCTACGCAGGTCATCTATGAAGGGACACCAGACTCCCCTAACTTTGAACGCTGGTGGGAAATCATTGCCAAGTACAAAGTCAGCATTTTCTACACTGCACCAACTGCAATCAGAACATTCATGAAGGTTGGAAGATCTGTTGTTGACGGTCATGACCTTACTTCACTTCGTATTCTTGGTTCCGTTGGTGAACCCATCAACCCTGAGGCTTGGCTTTGGTATCACGATGTCGTTGGTGGCTCTAAGTGTGAGATTGTCGATACCTGGTGGCAGACAGAAACTGGTTCCATCATGATCTCCCCTATCCCTCACGCCTTCAAAACCAAGTCAGGCTCTGCTCAAAGACCACTACCTGGCATCACTGTGGGCATCGTTGATGAAAACGGTGTCCCTGTGCAGAGTGCCCAAGATGGCAGCGAAGCTGGCTACCTGACTATTGATGAGCCTTGGCCTAGCATGCTCCGTGGAGTGTGGGGCGACCCTGCTCGATTTATTGAAACTTACTGGTCTAGATTCCCAGGCAAATACTTTGCTGGGGATGGTGCTCGATTTGATGAAGATGGTGACATCTGGTTACTAGGTCGAATTGACGATGTCATCAAGGTTTCAGGTCACAGACTCTCAACTGCTGAGATTGAGTCAGCTCTGGTTGAACACCACTGGGTTGCTGAGGCTGCAGTTGTTGGAGCCAAAGATGAAATCACTGAACAAGCCGTAGTTGCATTTGTGATTCTTCGTCAGGATGAGCTAGGTGATGCACCTAACGAAGAAGAGATTGGCAAGGTGCTCAGAAACTGGGTCACTGAAAAGATTGGAGCTATCGCAAGACCTCGCCAAATCATGGTTGTTTCAGAATTACCTAAAACTAGATCTGGCAAGATCATGCGAAGACTTCTAAAAGATGTTGCTGAAGGAAGACCAGTTGGTGACACAACAACACTTGCTGATTCGTCAGTGATGAATGCCATCAATGACAAACTGCATGCAGGTGCTACTGACTAGTTGAACTCAACAATCAGTTCAACTTCAACTGGAGCATCAAGAGGTAGCACTGCAACACCAATAGTTGATCTGGCATGAATACCAATATCGCCAAAGACTTGACCTAAGAATTCTGAAGCTCCGTTGTTCACTGCAGGGTGACCTGTGAACTCAGGGTCGCTTGCTATAAAGCCATTGACTTTGACGATTCTTGTAATTCGATCAAGATCACCAATTGCATACTTCACAGCAGCCAAACAATTCAGCGCAGCAATCTGAGCTAACTCTTTTGCTCGCTCAGGTGAAACCTGAGAAGGAACTTTCCCTGTTTCAGCCAACTTGCCATTGACCATAGGTAGCTGACCTGCGGTCATGACTAGGTTTCCTGTTGCAACAGCTGGAATATATGCGGCAACTGGAGGGACTACCTCAGGCAGTGGAAAGCCTAGTTCAACTAGTCTTGCCTCGATCTTTCCAGCCATTTTTACGCCTTAGCTTTCTTCATGTAAGCCACGAATCCACCCTCGTTGGTGGGAACTACCTGAACGAGCTCCCAGCCCTGGGCACCCCAGTGGTCCAGTATTTGCTTGGGATTGTGTGGTGGAAGGGGGGTTACGGTGTATTCCCAGATGACCATATTTATGGTTCCTCTCAAAGATAGAAGGTAACCTTGAGTCTATGGCTGACAAGGGTACAAAAAATAAGAAAAAGGCAGGTTGGCTGGGGCTTTTTGGTCTTAGCACCCTAGCTGGGCTTCTGAGCATTGCTTTATTGCTCCCAGTGGTATGGCTGGGCGGAATTGGTGCCAGCGCTACCGTTTCGGTATTCAACAGCCTGCCAGATTTCATTAAGCCTGTAAACGCTGCCGATGCTTCAAACATCTATGCCATGCAAGATGGCAAGCCTGTTCAGGTTGCCAGATTCTTCGCCGAGAACCGTATCTCAATCGATTTCGAAGACATTTCCCCGAACATGATCAGGGCAGCTATTGACACTGAAGACCCTAGATTCTATGACCACGCTGGTGTTGACTGGGTTTCCTTCACCAGAGCAATTGTCAATAACGTAACTGGTGTTTCAAGAGCAGGTGGTTCAACAATCACAATGCAGTTCGTAAAGAACAACCTTCTGGAAGCTGCTGTTCTAAG
>JBIJAB010000019.1:0-10892 GCA_044345975.1 Rhodoluna sp. | reverse complement strand
AGGTACTTCCCTAGATCAACAACATCGGCATTGGTTGGTAAAACAAAACTATTCTTCATGTCCTTATAAACTTACCTTGCAACCCCAATCAATGACGATGTGGAGATAGATTGCCTGATTCAATGCCCATTTCGGACGACCCGCTTGGCGAACTCTTACAAACCCTAGCCTTACAAAAAGCAGCTAGAACTAGAGAAGACATATTCATGGGGTCAAGTAACTTCATGTATACGGGCAGAGTTTTTGGTGGGCAACAGCTAGGCCAATCTCTGATGGCTGCATCAGCCACCGTGGAACCAGATAGATTCATTCACTCCATGCACGGTTACTTTCTTAGAGGCGGCGACATGGAATTACCTATTACTTATTCAGTTGACCGAATTCGTGATGGTAAATCTTTTAGCACCAGAAGAGTGCAGTCTTATCAGAATGGCGAACCACTGTTCTCCTCTATTTATTCATTCCAGGTGGCAGAAGAAGGGCTAGAACACCAGGACTCTTTGCCTGATGGAATTCCTGAACCTGAATCACTTCCCCCTCTTCATGAACTAGTCAAAGACATGGATGAACCATCAGCTCACTACTGGGCTAAAGGCAGACCTTTTGACATGAGGCACATCGAGAAGTCCATCTACTTCTATGTTGAAGGTGAGCATGTTGCTCATCAAGCACTTTGGTTCAAAACAATCGGTCCACTGCCAGATGATCAGAATCTTCACAACGCAGCTCTCGCCTACGCTTCTGACTACTCACTACTTGAACCGATATACAGAAGACACGGATTAGTTTGGTCGCACCCAGGGCTTATGGCAGCAAGTCTCGATCATGCAATGTGGTTCCATAGACCAACTCGAGTTGATGAGTGGTTACTCTATGTTCAAGACTCCCCTAATGCCCGAGGAGCCAGAGGACTATCGCTAGGCAAGATCTTCAACCGCAAGGGTGAACTTGTAGCAACAGTCGCCCAAGAAGGACTAGTTCGTATTCCTAAAGAAGATTTAGCTAAGCACTAGTCTCTGGTTAGTCGTCTATAAGTTGAACGATGAGGCTTAGCAGCCTCTGGCCCTAGACGAGCAATCTTGTTCTCTTCATAGCCCTGGAAGTTACCTTCGAACCAGTACCACTGGTCTGGGTTATCGTCAGTACCTTCATAAGCCAAGATGTGAGATGCAACTCTGTCGAGGAACCATCTATCGTGCGTGATCACAACAGCACAACCAGGGAACTCAAGTAGCGCGTTCTCAAGAGAACCAAGAGTTTCAACATCCAAGTCGTTTGTTGGCTCATCGAGAAGCAATAGGTTTCCACCCTGCTTCAAGGTCAGCGCTAGGTTTAGACGGTTTCTTTCACCACCGGATAGCACACCGGCAGGCTTCTGCTGGTCTGGACCTTTGAATCCGAAGGCGGCAACATACGCTCTTGATGGAACAGTTACGTTACCCACCTGTAAGAAATCCAAGCCATCTGAAACAACTTCAAACAAAGTCTTGTTTGGATCAATACCGCCACGAGATTGGTCAACGTAAGAAATGCTTACAGTCTCACCGATTTTTAGTTCTCCACCATCAAGCTTTTCCAAACCAACAATGGTCTTGAAAAGAGTTGACTTACCAACACCGTTAGGTCCGATAATTCCAACGATTCCATTTCTTGGCAGTGAGAAAGACAATCCAGAGATAAGTGATCTGCCTTCAAAACCTTTTTGCAGGTCTTTAGCTTCCAAAACAATCGAACCAAGTCTTGGGCCAGGTGGAATCTGGATTTCTTCGAAGTCCAGTTTTCTGGTTCTGTCAGCTTCTGCTGCCATCTCTTCATAACGAGCAAGACGTGCCTTTGACTTGGTCTGACGAGCTTTCGCAGAAGATCTAACCCACTCGAGTTCATCGGTCAGACGCTTAGCAAGCTTTGCATCTTTCTTACCCTGAACTTCTAAACGCTCACGCTTTTTGTCTAGGTAGGTTGAGTAGTTACCTTCGTAAGGGTAAGCACGACCTCTATCTAGTTCCAAAATCCATTCAGCAACGTTATCGAGGAAGTATCTATCGTGAGTAACGGCAAGCACAGCACCTGGATACTTAGCTAGGTGCTGCTCAAGCCAAAGTACTGACTCAGCATCAAGGTGGTTAGTTGGCTCATCAAGAAGAAGTAGGTCTGGCTTTTCTAGTAGCAATTTACAAAGAGCAACTCTTCGTCTTTCACCACCTGAAAGATGTGTAACAGCAGTATCTCCTGGTGGACAACGAAGAGCATCCATTGCCTGCTCTAGTTGGTTATCAAGATCCCAAGCGTCTAGGTGATCAATCTCTTCTTGCAGTTGACCCATCTCCCCTAGCAGTGTGTCGTAATCGGCATCTGGGTTGGCAAGCTCAGCGCTGATCTCATTGAAACGATCTACCTTGGCTTTGATGTGGGCAACAGCTTCTTCAACGTTTCCAAGAACTGTCTTCTCTTCGTTTAGTGGAGGCTCTTGAAGCAAGATACCAACAGTGTGTCCTGGGCTCATTCTGGCTTCACCATTAGAAGGAGTATCCATGCCAGCCATGATCTTTAGAACTGTTGACTTACCTGAACCGTTAGGACCAACAACACCGATCTTGGCACCTGGGTAGAAAGCCAAGGTTACGTCGTCAAGAATCACCTTGTCACCGTGGGCTTTACGCGCCTTAATCATCTGGTAAATAAACTCAGCCATTTTGGTCCCTTAAAGATAAATGCGACACTCACAATCAAGTCCGCTCGGAGATAAGTATATCCGACAGTAATCAGGGCTCAGGTGCCTAATAATGCTTCGCTGAAGGTGAGTGTCGCACACCAGCAGCCGAAAGTTAGGGGCAGGCGACTGCTGGATTCTTTGGACTAGCTCTTCGCTAGAGCTTTCTCTTTGCCTTTGGTTGCAGGCTCACTCTCTTCATGCTCATCAGGTGCAGGAGCATTATCCTGATCAGTCTCGCGAAGATTCACCGTTCTCGTGAAAGTCGCAGACCCCCACATCAAGTCATGACCGATGCTTTCGGCTTCTAGTTCAACTGAAGTTCCTGCTCGTTCCCCGTTATCCCAGTCTCTTACTCTTAGTCGACCGGTTACTAGAACACGGTCCCCTTTTGAGATTGAAACTGAAGAGTTGACTGCAAGTTGACGAAATGAAGTGATTGTGAACCAGTTGGTTTCTGCATCAACCCAACGGTTTAGTTGTTTGTCGTATTTGCGTAGTGATGCTGCAAGTCGAAATGAGGTGATAGGTAAACCATCTTGAGTGACCAGATGCCTTGGAGTTGTTGCCACTAATCCGGTGACTGTGTATTGATCTGACATGTGTTGCCTTTCTGAAAAGTTTTCATAACTGATTCAGAAAGATTGCCAAGAAAAACGAAAAGCTGCTTGAGTTTTCCACAGCCCCAAAAAGACTTACTTCAAATACTCGGTGAAGGAAGATCTGGTTTTTGCCATCTTGCCAGTTACAACTGTTTGGCAATAAGCGTTACCAGGGTTGTTTGTGAAGTAGTCCTGGTGGTAATCCTCAGCAGGCCAGAAGATTTCTAGTGGCTGTAAGGTGGTTACGATTTCTCCATCCCACATTGTTGCTGCTCGCTCTAGAGCTTTCTCAAACAGTGCTTTTTGTTCTTCACCTTGGAAAAACATCGCTGAACGATAGCTCGAGCCAATGTCGTTGCCTTGACGGTTTAGCTGCCTTGGGTCGTGAACTGTGAAGTAAAGATCTAGAACAACTTCAGCGCTAATGATTGACTCATCGAAGATGACCTTAGCCACCTCGGCATGGCCAGTCTTTTCGCTGCAAACCTCTTCATAGGTTGGGTTTGAGGTATGTCCACCCGCGTAACCACATTCAACATCGATGATTCCCTTGAACTGGGAGTAAGAAGAGTCAAGGCACCAGAAACAGCCGCCAGCAAGTACAAATTCAGTCATGGCTCTAGCCTAGGGTTATTAGGTGAGCAGAGTTGCAAATAGAAACCCAGTAGTTGGTGTTACCGCCGTATCCTTTGCGGCTGTAATGTTCGGCTTCAACGCCTCAAGCGTCAAGATAATCCTCGGCACTGAGATCAGCCCCGAGCAGTTAGTTCTATTTAGAGCAACCTTCACAGCAGTGCTGGCTGGAATCTTCCTGCTCCTAACTAACAAGAAGGCCTTTAGGGTTACTAAAAAAGAACTACCTGTCCTTATCTTTTACGGCATCTTTGGTATTGCTTTGATGCAGTGGTCTTACTCGAATGCAGTAAGCCTTCTTCCAATTAGCGTTGCCCTGCTTATTGAATACACAGCTATCGTCATAGTTCCCCTCGTTTCCCTTTTGTTGTTCAAAGAAAAGGTAAGACCGAGGCTTTGGTTTGGTATTGCTGCTGTACTTAGTGGCTTAGCGATAGTTAGCAATGTGTGGGATTCAGATCTCAACCCTGAAGGTGTTGCCTGGGCTTTTATGGCAGCTGGATGTCTAAGTATTTACTTCCTGATTGGTGAGCACACTCAACGTAAGCGTGATGCCATGTCGACATTGTTTTATACCTTCGCTGTCGCTGCTGTGTTCTGGGCAATCATGAACTTTATAAATCCAGCCAAGATGATCGACATCAACCTAGTGTTCAACTTAGGTGGAAACCTCGATCACATCTCCATGCCAGTGTGGGCAGGACTTTTATGGATAGGCATAATGGGTTCATTTATCCCGATGCTTCTTGATTACATTGCCCTAGGTAACCTATCGGCCACCGCTGTTGGAGTTATTGCTACGGCTGAGACTGTGTTTGCAACCATTTTTGCCTGGGCTTGGCTAAATGAATCAATGACCACACTTGAGGTCATTGGAGGTTTAATAGTGGTAGCAGGAATCGTTCTTGCTGAAACATCCAGGATGAAGTCAATTAAGGTCTAAATGTCTAAGCGTGAAATCAGCAACAACTCTTTAGCAATGATTGCAACAGTTGCCCTAGTTGGCATCTTGGCTTCAGCTATTGGGTTCTTTAGTCCTGATTGGTGCACTGTTCCTCAGCAAGATGATTGGACTAGCTGTGCTGCTATTGCAGAGCAGAGAAACATTGGTTCTGTTGTTCTCTTTGTTGTTTGTGTGCTGGGTTTTACTCTTTCGATAGTCAAACGTCGTAAGCCCTCACGAGATTAGGCTTTAGGCATGACAAGCAAAGCTGCTGTAAAGATGCATAGCTCAACTCCTGAGACTATTGCTCTTCGCGAAGATGTAATCAATTACGCACGCGAACGAATGGCTTTGGACCCTGCCCCTCTTGACGGTCCACAAACTCTCAAGTTCTTACAAAAACATGCCAGTGGAACTATCTCTGAAAAAGGTTTGGGTGGCAAGAAAGCTCTCAAAGTATTTGAAGATGTTTTAGCTCCCGCTTGTATTTCAACAGATCATCCTGGCTACCTAAGTTTCATTCCTGTTGCTCCAACGGAAGCCGCAACACTATTTGATCTAGTTGTTTCAGCTACATCTGTCTACGGTGGTTCATGGCTTGAAGGTTCAGGAGCTGTATTTGCTGAGAACGAAGTTCTTGCATGGTTAGCCAAGGAAGTTGGCTTACCTAAATCAGCCGGTGGCGTTTTTGTTCAAGGTGGATCTCTTGGAAATCTTTCGGCTTTAGTCACTGCCAGACACACTGCTATTGCTACTCGTAAAAAAGACGGAAAAAAACTTCCTAAGCGCTGGTCAATCATCGCTTCTAAAGAATCACACTCTTCTCTAAAGGCAGCAGCTCGAGTGATGGACATTGATGTTGTCCTAGCCGATGTTGATAGCGATGGCAGACTTCGTGGCAAAGCAGTATTGGAAGCAGCAAAGAAAATCAAGGATGGCCTCTTTGCAGTTGTTGCAACTTCTGGAACCACAAACTTTGGAATAGTGGATCGTCTAGATGAAGTCGGTGCTGCCGCTAAGAAACTAGGCGTTTGGTATCACATTGATGGAGCTTACGGCCTGGCTGGAATCCTAGATCCTGGTAGTAAGAATCTATTTAAGGGAACCGAAAAAGCAGACTCTTTCATTGTTGATCCACACAAGTGGCTCTTCACTCCCTTTGATTGCTGTGCACTGGTTTACAGAAAGCCTTCCCTAGCAGCAGCTGCTCACACTCAGCACGGTGAATACCTAGACACTCTTACCGATGGTGGCGATTACAACCCAAGCGATTACGCATACAACCTAACTAGAAGAGCACGTGGCTTACCGCTTTGGTTCTCACTTGCCACCTATGGAGTAAAGGCCTATAGAACGGCAATTGCAGAGAACATAAAGCTTGCTCATCAGATTGCTGAAGTCATCAGAAAAAGACCAGATCTAACGCTAGTTAGAGAACCAGAGCTTTCTATAGTTGTCTTTGAAAAAGAGGGTTGGAAGCTAGCTGACTACGAGAAGTGGTCAGATCGAATCTTGAAGCAGGAACTTGGCTTTGTTGTTCCTAGCTCACACAACGGCAAACCAAACGCCAGATTTGCAATCGTCAACCCAAGAACTGATTTGAAACTACTTGTTCGTCTTCTTGATTCAATGGATGAAGGTAAATGAAAGTAACAACTGCCCCCGCTCTCCCACCGCTAAGCCGAGTGAAAGAACAAACTAGAAAGCCAATCCGAGTTGCTCTAGTGCAGATGCACTGGCAAGAAGATGAAAATCTTCACCTAGCAAATCTAAACAAAGGTATTGAGCTTGCAGTAAACGCTGGAGCACAAATGGTTTTCCTGCCAGAGCTAACACTAAGTAGATATCCTGCAGATAAGTTGCCCATTGGTAAACCATCAGCCATCGCAGAAGAACTAGAAGGCAAAACTTTCCAGTTTGCTAAAGCTGCTGCTGAAAAACACGGCGTCTATGTTCATGCTTCTCTCTATGAAGACACTGAACTAGCAGATGGCAGAGGAACAAACGTTGCCATCATGGTGAACCCTGAGGGTGAACTAATTGCATACACCCCTAAACTTCACATTCCGGTGACCGCTGGCTACTACGAAGACAAATACTTTGCCCCTGGCCCCAACACTCCAGATGGCTACCCAGTTTATGAACTTGAGATTGGTGAGGATGCCACTCTTGCTAGCTTCGGTCTTCCAACCTGTTGGGATGAATGGTTCCCTGAAGTCGCTAGAGCCTATTCACTAGCAGGTGCTGAAGTGTTGGTCTATCCAACCGCTATTGGCTCAGAGCCAGATCACCCTGATTTCGATACTGCACCGCTATGGCAGCAGGTGATTGTTGGTAACGGTATTGCTAATGGAACTTTCATGATTGTCCCTAACCGCTGGGGTCACGAAGGTGCTTTGAACTTCTACGGTTCCTCATTCATCTCAGACCCATACGGTCGAGTGCTAGCTAGTGCTTCTAGAGATCAAGATGAAGTCCTTGTAGTTGACCTTGATTTAGATCAGCGCAGAGACTGGCTAGATCTCTTCCCTTTCCTAGCAACCAGAAGACCTGATACTTATCAAGCACTTCTAAATCCTGTTGTCAATCGCAGAACTGATTCAGGTGATGGCATTGACGGTGGTATTGCAGGAGTGAACCAGAGCTCTTTGGAGGATTTGCAATGACTTGGAAGATGCCAGCTGAATGGGTAAAGCACGAGAGAACTTGGCTTGCCTGGCCAGCAGCTGACTACGCCCAAGAAGAGGATGCGTTTCTAGCCTGGTCAGAGGTTGCGAACACTGCAGCTGAATATGAACCAGTGACAGTACTGGTTAATGAAAGACATCTAGCAACAGCCAAGAAGTATTTATCTAAAGACATTGAAATAGTTGTCTGCCCCATTGATGACAGTTGGATTAGAGACAGTGGTGCAACTTTCGTTGTGAACAGTGAAACCAATGCTGTAGGTGCAATCGATTGGGTCTTCAACGGCTGGGGTGCTCAAAGCTGGACCAAGTATGAATTAGATGACAAAGTCGCATCCGTCATGGCAAGCCACGTCAGTGCAGAAATCATCAAAAGCGACATGGTCAATGAAGGTGGCGGTATCCACACCAACGGAGCAGGATTACTTCTTGCTACTGAAACAGTTCAACTTGGCATTGAACGTAATCCAGATTGGTCACGATCTGAAGTTGAAGCAGAACTTAACTCAAAGCTAGGAACAGAGCAGGTCATCTGGATTAGAAGAGGCCTCACCAGAGATTATGAAACTTACGGCACCAAAGGACACATTGACATCGTTGCCTGCTTTGCTAATGAAGACACTCTCCTAGTTCATGACCAGCAGGATGCATCTCATCCAGATAACTCGGTAACCCATGAAGTTATCTCTCGCCTAGAAGAACAAACCAATGCCCGCATTGTGAAAGTTCCTGCACCAAAGCTCCTAAAGGATGACCTAGGTTTCGTTGACTACTCATACATCAACCACTACATCCTCAACGGTGCTGTGTTGCTGTGTGCCTTTGATGACCCAAACGATCAGGTTGCCAAAGGCATCCTCGAAGAGGTCTATCCAGGTCGAGAAATCAGGCTTATTGACGCCCGCCCAATCTTTGATAGGGGTGGCGGAATCCACTGCATAACCCAGCAACAGCCTGCTGTCTAGCCATTTCGGCGTGGGGTCAAAACCCATCCCCAACTTGGCGTAAATTAGCCCATATGCCTCAAACCCCTCTGCACGCTGAACATGCCCGTCTAGGGGCCAGCTTTACCGATTTCGGTGGTTGGGACATGCCTGTTAGATACTCAAGCGACTTAGCTGAACATGAGGCTGTTAGAACTAATGCAGGTGTTTTTGATATCAGCCACATGGCAGAGATCTTCATCGATGGTGTTGGTGCGGCAGATTTCCTTGACTTTTCACTAGTTGGTCAAGCTTCCCTTATTGAAAATGGCAAAGCTAAATACTCTTTGATCTGTAATAACGAGGGCGGCATCATCGATGACCTCATTGTTTATCGACTCGGAGAAGAATCCTTTCTGGTTATCGCAAACGCTGGTAACAGAGAAGCAGTTGTTGCAGCACTGACAGATCGAGCGAAAACCCTTAACTTTGCTGGCGTCCAAGACAGAAGCGATGACTTTGCCCTTCTTGCAATCCAGGGCCCTAATGCAACTAAGTATTTGCAATCAGTTACTGACACCGATCTATCAACACTTCCTTACTACTCAATAGGTGAAGGCAAAGTTGCTGGAGTAAACGCTTATCTATGCAGAACTGGTTACACCGGTGAAGATGGCTTTGAAGTTTTATTCAAAAGTGATGATGCTGTAAAGGTATTCAACTCACTAATAGCAGCAGGAGCAGTTCCATGTGGACTAGCTTCTAGAGACACTTTGCGACTAGAAGCAGGCATGCCGCTTTACGGTCACGAACTAAATCTTGATGTTAATCCTTACGAAGCAGGCTTTGCCAGAGTAGTCAGACTGGAGCGTGATGACTTCGTTGGAAGAGATGCTCTTCTAGAGCTATCAACCAAGAGTCCGTCAAGAAAGCTTGTTGGACTAGTTGGCGAAGGTAAGAGAGCAGCTAGAGCTGATTACCCGCTTTATGCAGATGCAGATTCAACAGTTCAGATCGGCATCATTACCTCGGGAGCACTATCGCCTACCCTTGGTTACCCAGTAGCAATGGGCTACCTAGAGACAGATCTTTCTGAAATCGGCAACACTGTGAGTGTTGATATCAGGGGAACCCGCCTACCAATGACTATTGTCAAACTACCTTTCTATAAACGTTCAAAATAACCCAAAAGGAAAATCATGAGCAATCCAACTAACCGCCAATACACCAAAGAGCACGAGTGGGTCCTAGTAGAAGGTGATGTTGCCACAATCGGCATCACTGCATACGCAGCTGAAAAGCTAGGTGACGTAGTCTTCGTAGATCTACCTAAGGTAGGAACATCTACTACATATATGAAGATTTGTGGCGAGATTGAATCAACCAAGTCTGTTGGTGAACTATACGCTCCACTAGATGGAGAAGTAGTTGAGATTAACGACGTTGTTGTTTCAGCTCCAGAAACTGTTAACACTGATCCTTTTGGCGCAGGCTGGCTAATCAAGGTGAAGTTCACTTCACTTCCTGAACTAATGAGTGCTGACGAGTATGCAGCTTTGACCGGAGAAGGCTAAACATCAATGGTGCTTGCTCACGAGGACTTCCAATACCGCCACATCGGACCTAACGCTCAAGACCAGAAAGACATGTTGGCCACCCTCGGGTATTCAACACTTGCAGAACTACTAGATGCTGCCCTTCCAGAAGCAATTCGTTTTGAAGGTGACTCACTTCTCCCTGAAGCAATCTCAGAAGCACAGGCTATTGCTGAACTTAGAAAGATTGCTAGTAAGAATAGAGTCACAACATCTTTGATTGGACAGGGTTACTACGGAACCCACACCCCATCTGTTATCAAGAGAAATGTTCTAGAGAACCCTTCTTGGTATACCGCTTACACTCCTTACCAACCTGAAATCTCTCAGGGACGACTAGAAGCAATCATTAACTTCCAGACCATGGTCACTGACCTAACCGGCATGAAGACAGCTAACGGCTCCATGCTTGATGAAGGAACTGCAGCAGTTGAAGCAATGCTCATTGCTAGACGTTCATCATCGAATGAATCAAACATCTTCTATGTCTCAAGCGACATCTTCCCGCAGACCAAAGCTCTTCTAGATCACAGAGCAGAACCTGTGAACATTGAGGTTAGATACTTCGACCTTGCAGAAGCTTCCAAGACCCCAGCTCTTCTCTCAGAAGAATTCTTCGGAGTCTTCGCTCAATACCCTGGAGCATCTGGTCAGTTCTATGACCTAACCGCTTTGTTTGCTCACGCTAAAGCTAATAACGCAATCTCACTTGCAGCCGCTGATCTATTGGCCCTAACTCTTTACACACCTCCAGGCGAAATGGGTGCCGATGTTGTTGTTGGTTCAACCCAACGTTTTG
>JBIJAB010000132.1:0-2983 GCA_044345975.1 Rhodoluna sp. | reverse complement strand
CCAGTAACAGTTCTCATATCAATTCTTCCTTTGAGAACCTGACCTGCATAAAACTCATATGCCCCACCTGGGTGAATGATTGAAGCTTCGATATCGAATCCGCCTCGTTCATTTCGAAGAGTATCTAGATCTTCAGCAGACTTTATTTTTCTATCCCCTGTTCCACCAAGAACCAGTGGTCCAAAATCTGCTTCTTCGGCGTCTTTAGCTAAACGCCAGAAACCAAGTTCAGCAGGTAATTCAATATCCTTTGAACCATCGGTTGCATCCCCTAGCAGTCTTGAAGTTGCGTGATAGGTCAGATAGTTACCTTCACCAATTGAGAAAGTTACCTTCTGCTGGAACTTCTGTTCCGTAGGTTCTTCAATGGCGACGTACTTATTGGAGACAACACCGATACCCTCCCATGTACCAACAAGAAAGGCGAGGGGGGTTAGTTCAAGTGGTAAGCCTTCGGGAAGAACGAACAACTAGCGTTGCCCCTTAAAGAGCTTGTATAGAACTAGAAAGCTGATGCCTGCAATAGACAAACCAGCAACGATAAGAAGGCCTAGAAAGAAGATCTCAATGAACATCAACATGGTTCAAGTTTACGGCTTGAGCAAAATATAGACACCTGCGAGAGCCAAAATGGCATAAGCCCCGCCTGCCACATAAATCAAACGCTCAACGATGCCCTTGGTGTGTGAGGTAACTAGATGAACTAGTGAAACTAAAGCTATCGAGCCAGCAGCTAGTACTCCAAAGCCTCTAATGGCATCGCCGTCGTTCATGGTCAGCACCACGATAACTGCACCTACAGCGACCAGCACCCAGATCGACACGATCGGTAACCAAGCTTTCCTCATAAAAACCATCATGCCCTATGCATAGGGCTAGACGGGTAGGATTTAAGGACTAAACAGGAGAAGATTGTGGCTCATTTGCTTGTTCTGTCTGAAAATCCAGACAAAGGCATACTTCCCTCGCTAGCTCTGCTCAGCCATAAGGTCAGATATATTCCTGCTGAACCTGCAGCCCTGATAAATGCCCCTGGTGCAGACCTCATCTTTCTTGATGCTCGCAAAGACCTAGTCGTTGCTAAATCTCTAGCCAGTGTTCTAAAAACCACGGGATTATCCTGCCCCCTGTTTCTTGTAATTAGTGAAGGTGGCTTAGCCGCTATCTCTAATGAATGGGGTGCTGATGATTTCCTCCTTGATTCAGCAGGCCCTGCAGAAATAGATGCTCGCATCAGACTTGCTCTAACCAAAGCAATCTCCCAAGAATCTGAAGGCAAGATTCAGGTAGCTGGTGTTGTTATTGATGAAGCTGCTTACTCTGCCAAGGTAAATGGCAAGCCAATGGACCTAACCTTCAAAGAGTTTGAACTTCTCAAGTTCCTAGCCCAACATCCGGGACGAGTATTCACCAGAGATCAGCTATTGAGCGAAGTCTGGGGTTACGACTATTTTGGAGGAACTAGAACAGTTGACGTCCATATAAGAAGGCTTAGATCAAAGCTTGGGGATTTGGAAGCTCTAATTGGGACAGTAAGACATGTTGGTTATCGCTTTAATGCCCCAAATGATGAAACCTTAGAGGTCTCTGGCGGTTACTAAAAGTTAACCAAAGCGTAAGAAACAACTGCAAGGATAAGAAGTATGTCTGAAGAGACCATGGCAATCACGCTCCCACCTGATGGGCACGATTTGCCGCACGATCGATTTCTCGATCGTGAGCTATCTTGGCTTGCATTCAACGAAAGAGTTCTAGAACTTGCTGAAGACAGAACTCTTCCTCTGCTTGAGCGCGTTAACTTCCTAAGCATCTTTGCCTCAAACCTTGATGAATTCTTCATGGTTAGAGTTGCTGGTCTAAAGCGCAGAATTGAAACAGGTCTTGCTGTAACTTCAAGCTCAGGTTTTGAACCTGCGGAAGTATTAACTCAAATCAGTCAGCTTGCTCATAAGCTTCAAAAAAGACACAGCGAACTTTTCCTAAATGAAATTGAGCCTGAGCTCGAGAAGTCAAGAATCAACGTCACAACTTGGGACAAGCTTGAACCAGGTGAACAGGAACTTCTTTCTGATTACTACCGTAAGCAAATCTTCCCTGTTCTAACTCCACTTGCAGTTGATCCAGCTCACCCATTCCCTTACATCTCTGGTCTATCTCTAAACATTGCTGTAATGATTCAGCACCCAGAGAATGAATCTCGCCTATTTGCCAGAGTGAAAGTTCCACCAACACTGCCGCGCTTTATTCGAGTTCCAGGATCAAGCTCTGGAGTGAAGTTCATAACCATTGAAGAAGTTATGGGTCAGCACCTACAAACCCTGTTTGAGGGAATGGAAATTCTGCAGCATCATAACTTCAGAGTTACTCGTAACGAAGATCTTGACGTTGATGAAGATGATGCGGAGAACCTACTGCAGGCACTTGAAGCAGAACTTGCTCGACGTCGCTTTGGTCCAGCTGTTCGACTAGAGGTATCCAGTAGCATCGACCCTGTAGTTCTTGAACTATTGATGGAAGAACTAGACATTGAGGCAGAGGATGTATACAAACTAGAAGGCCCACTGGACCTAACCGGTTTATCTGACATTGCTTTTCTAAAGAGATCTGATCTTCACTACCCGGCTCACCAGCGAATAACTAACCGATATCTTCAGGCAGCATCTGATGAGGGCATCAGCATCTTTAGTGCACTGCGTCAAAGAGATATTCTTCTTCACCACCCATACGAATCTTTCTCCACCAGTGTCCTTGCCTTTATTGAGCAAGCGGCAGCTGACCCTAAGGTCTTTGCTATCAAGCAGACTCTTTACCGCACCAGCGGTGACTCTCCTATTGTGGATGCTCTTATCAGTGCTGCTAAAGCGGGTAAGCAGGTGCTGGCTCTAGTTGAAATCAAGGCTCGCTTTGATGAACAGAACAACATTGGTTGGGCTAGAAAGCTTGAGCAAGCAGGTGTTCACGTTGTTTATGGAATCGTTGGGCT
>JBIJAB010000133.1:0-2983 GCA_044345975.1 Rhodoluna sp. | reverse complement strand
AACTGGTCAGGTTTGAGATTACTGATCATCACTAAGAAGCCAGCACCAATCATTGCTATAACCGAAGGCTCTAGGTGCAGGACAGTGTGGAGAACGAAAGCGACAATCACCAGCGTTAGAACTACAACGCTCTTGATGAGAAGTGGCTTGTCCTTGATGAAGCTGCCTGGGTGAAGGTCCATGACAGTCTTGCGATCTTCTGGATTGTTCTTGAGTTCTTTGTTGAACATTAGAACCAGCATCGGGATGATTACAGCCAAGACAACCATCACCATAGGTGCCATATGAATAAGGAAAGCATTGAAGTCTAGGTTTGCCTTAGAGGCAATGATGATGTTCGGTGGATCACCAATCAGTGTTGCTGCTCCACCAATGTTTGAGATAAATACTTCAGCCAAGATAAATGGAACCGGGTGAACCTTTAGGTACTTAGCAACCATGATGGTCATAGGAACTGCCAGCATGATGGTGGTTACGTTATCTAACAGAGCGGAGCAGAAGGCAACCAGGATAAGAAGGTATACGAATGCTTGGCGAGGGCGACCCTTAGCGAGCTGAATAGCTTTGATAGCCAGGTATTCAAAAAGCCCGGTCTTATGAATAACACCAACGATGATCATCATTCCAAGAAGAAGGAAGATTACGTTCCAGTCAATACCTGTTTCGTGGCTATAAAAAGCTGCGTCTGCATCGGTAGCTCCGATGATGATCATTACAGCAGCACCTGCACATACAACCGCTACACGGTTGATTTTTTCGGTGGCAATAAAGAAATAGGCAACTAGGAATACTGATACTGCGGCAATAGTCAACATTTGTTATCCGTTCGGTTAAAGGCACATCTAATCGCCGACCCGACTTCCCAGCACACCAGAGTTCAGTTTAGAGCATGGTTCAAGCCAAATGAACGAGCCCCTAGAGATGGTTGGCTAGGCTATACATCGTGCCTAAAACCAATGCTGCTGCGGCTACCAAATCACCTAGTTGGCTATTCAACTACTTTGGCGCAGGCATAATCTGGGGTTCATCTTTCTTCTTTATTGAGTTTGCCAACCAGTCACTTTCTCCCATTGGTTTAGCTTTCTGGCGATGTGTTCTAGGGGCAACAACTCTATACATTGTTCTTTTGATGCGTAAGATTCGTATCCGTAAAGATCCAAAGTTCTTTATGTTGTGTTTCATAGTTGGTCTTTTCAACTCAGCTATTCCTTTTGTTCTCTTTTCGTTTGGTGGACACCATGTGTCTTCTGCTTTCTCAGGTATGGCTAATGCCATCACCCCCATTGCCACCATCATTGCTTTACTAACAGTTTTTAGAGGTGAGAAGGTAACTAAAAATCAGATCATCGGATTACTTGTTGGTGTTGTTGGTCTATTGGTTCTAATTGGCATCTGGGACGGTGTTCAGGCAGATTCCTGGCTAGCAGTAGTCGGGATTATCATTGCGGCTTCTCTCTATGGCTTTGGTGGACCGTTTATTAGAAAGTTTGTTGAACCTCGAGGCCACCCTCTAGAAGTTGCTGCTTTTGGTCAGATCGCTGCTGCCGCAGTTCTCCTGCTACCTGTTTATCTAACTCAACCTCCAATAACAGGACCGTTCACTCTAGAATCAACCCTCTCGATTCTTGCCTTAGGAATATTTGGCACTGGCATTGCTTACACAATGTATTACCCGTTGCTTCGACAAGTTGGTTCTGCGGTTTCTTCAACGGTTACTCTAATGGCTCCAGTTGTTGCATTGACTCTAGGGGTATTGGTTTTGGGTGAGCAACTGCATTGGTTTGAACCAATCGGTGGATTGATTATCTTGATTGGTGGAGCTATTGCTCAGGGCTTGTTTAGAAGACGTAAATCTTTAGCCATGTAATCACTTGATGTTTACATCAAGTCTTAGTTCACCATGAGCACCTTTAGGTACTACCGGTGCATTTGGTTTCACAGGTGCAATTAGTTTGAACTCTTTACCCAACTCAGGTCTCGTATCTGCCTCACCCTTATTAGGCCAGAACGCACAAGCCCACTCTGCTTGAGCTGCAATACTCAGCGACGGATTTACTCCTGGGTTAGCTGATAGTGCTGATCCATCAAGAATGTGCAAACCTGGTTGACCAAATGCTCTGAGGTAACCATCAAGAACACCTTCTTTAGCATTAGGTGCAATAACTGATCCACCTAGGAAATGAGCAGTCATTGGAATACCAAACGGTTCAGTAACAACAGCTCCAGCTGTTCCATTGAACTGCTCTGCTAGTTCTTTTGCTAGCTTGTGACCTTCAGGAACCCAAGCAGGATTCACTTCACCGTAACCCTGACGAGAGGTAAGTTTTCTTCCGAACAATCCTCGCTTACTGAAAGTAGTCAGAGAGTTATCTCTTGATTGCATCACTAGAAGAATCAGTGTTCGCTCAGGCCAAGTTCTGAGGTTGTACATACTAGGAAGCGATCCGAACTTCTTGATGCTCTCAACTAAGAGTCTCCACACAGTTGGCTTTTGACCCTTAGGCCCAGATGCCATAATGCTCTCCATGATTCCCATGAATCCTGAGCCCTTACCGTAACGCACTGGTTCAACGTGAGTGTGTTCATTAGGGAACACACTGGAAGTAATGGAGGAACCTAGTGAGAAGTCGATGTTCTTGTCTTTAGCAACAACACCTAGAAGGGATTCGCTATTGGTTCTGCTCAATGAACCAAGCGTTGAACTGATTCCCTGCAGATTACCGCTGCTTCTTACTTTGTGTAGAAGCTTTGCACTGCCCAAAGCACCTGCTGCAATGATCACCTGATCCGATGTAAAAGACTTGGTTTTGATCCAACCAGTTGATGAAGAGTTCCGAGTCTTGATTTCGTAACCTGAAGCTGAATCAACAATGTCAGTGACAGTTGTGTCGGCAATGACTTCTGCCCCAGCTTGCTCAGCAAGATAAAGGTAGTTCTTGACCAGTGTGTTCTTAGCACCATGCCTGCAACCAGTCATGCATTC
>JBIJAB010000131.1:0-2986 GCA_044345975.1 Rhodoluna sp. | reverse complement strand
TGTGACGGTGGACAACCATCTGGCGAGCCTGAGCGATTGTGCGAGCGAAACCTGCACGCAGAACTAGTGCGTCAAGACGCATTTCTAGAAGCTCTACTAGGTTTTCACCAGTAAGACCCTCGATACGCTTTGCGTCATTGAAAGTCTTCCGAAGCTGTGCTTCACGAATTCCATACTGAGCACGAAGTCTCTGCTTTTCACGAAGACGAACTGCGAAGTCGCTGTCTGCCTTGCGCTTGGTGCGACCATGTTGACCTGGAGCATATGGGCGCTTCTCAAGGTATTTTGCTGCTTTAGGGGTTAGGGCAATGCCCAATGCACGAGACAAGCGAGTCTTGCTTCGTGTTCTAGTTGTTTTAGACACGTATTCCTTTCAAAGAATGCATAAGTTGAAATAAGTTTTGTGCCTGGTGCAGATCGGCTAAATGAAATGCACTCACCGTTTTACTGGAACTCAGCCATGAACATCAGTAAGGTCGGCAACCTCTCAATACTAACGGTTTGACTCAGTTTTTGCCAGAACCCTTACTTTTGCCTCAAACTTAGTAGCCTTTTGAATCTTTCAAGCAAGTTTGCCTCGAAGCCGAGTGCTTTTGGCTCATAGTAGGTTCTGATCTGTCCATCGCTCGGCAAGTAGACCTGACTTGAGTAGTTGTTTTCTAGATCGTGTGGATATTCGTAGTCATCGCCATCTGAACCTAATCCTGAAGACCTTAGATGAGCTGGAACAGAAGGCGTAAATCCTTCATTCACATCGCTTAGTGCCTTGTTTATAGCCAAGTAGGCACTATTTGACTTAGGAGCAAGAGCCAAATAGATACTGCATTCAGCTAGCGGAATACGCCCCTCAGGCATCCCAATCTGGGAAACAATGGTCATTGTTGAGCTTGCCAAAGTCAACGCTGAAGGGTCAGCAAGGCCAATGTCTTCGGCTGCAAGGATGACAAGCCTTCTGGCTATGATTCTTGGATCTTCCCCGCCTGCAATCATCCTGGCTAACCAATGGATAGCTGCGTCTGGATCACTCCCCCGGATGGATTTGATGAAAGCACTGATGATGTCATAGTGCTGGTCCCCAGTTGCATCGTACCTGGCAAGAGCAGCAGGCATGGCTTGCTCGATGGAATCGACAGTGATGGCATTGGAACCCGATCTGCTAACAGACTGACTAGCTGCTTCCAGAACTGTTAGAGCTTTCCTGGCGTCTCCACCCGACTTTCTAGCTATTGCCTCTAACGCTTCGGAAGTAACCTTATATTTGCTACCTAAACCTCTTTCATCTGCGATGGCACGCTTGAGGAGCGTCACGATGTGTTCCTGAGATAGCTCGGTAAGCCTCAAAAGACTTGTTCTGGACACCATGGCTGAAGTAAGGGCGAAGAGCGGGTTCTCTGTAGTGGCTCCAACCAGAATAATTTCTCCGTCTTCCACGGCGAGCAATAACGACTCTTGCTGGACTTTAGAAAACCTATGAATCTCGTCCACAAACACGATGGCAGGACCTTTTCCCTGGGAACCTTGGTCCCTGGAGATCTCCATGGCGTCTCTAAGGTCTTTAACCGTTGCATTGATAGCACTAATCTCTATAAGCCGACGCCCTGTTGACTTGGCTAACAATCTGGCTATTGTCGTTTTGCCTGTTCCTGGTGGGCCATAGAGCAGTAAGGATGGGAGAGGTTGAGCTGGTGAAGGACTGTCAAAGAAGGCTGCCAGCGGCCCTGACGAATCAAGGACTAACTCCTGTCCGACTACCTCGATAAGACTGCTTGGCCGCATTCGGGCAGCCAAAGGCAAGCCAATCGGATAATCAAAAAGTTCTGAACTCTTCACACTTCAAGGCTAATCCCTCCTGCAACTCGTCTAATATCAATTTGTACCTAAATCGGAGGCAAAATTGGCGAATAAGAAAAACAACGAAATGCAGGCTGCAGCGAAGAAGAGCCTGAAGAGCTTTGAACAAAAGCAGAATGTTGTGGATCACAGAATCAAGGTAAGAGCTAAGGACAACAGACTCGCAGTCTTAGTTACTGCAGCAGCATTCGTAGTTGCTTTGGTTGCACAGTATTCATACTTTGGCTTCGGTCCTGGCTTAGGCAAAGATTTCTGTATTGACTTCACACAGACGCCAAAACCTCCTATCAACGACAAGCCTCAACCATTACTTATTCCTGAAGCATCCATTTCGGAGTGTCGAGACTGGACTGGCGTCATGACAATCAACAAATCGAATCTTGACATAAAGCTAGATGGTGAGGCTGCTCCTCAAGCCGTAGCGAATTTTGTTGATCTAATCAATAATGGTTTCTACACAGGCATCTCATGCCACAGACTAACCACGTCTGGAATATATGTTCTGCAGTGTGGAGACCCAGAAGGTAACGGAACTGGTGGTCCTGGATACACATGGGGACCTATTGAGAATGCTCCAGTCGCCGCTGCTAGCGAACAGCCTCTTTACAAGAAGGGTGTCTTAGCCATGGCACGTTCTTCAAACGCACCTGAATCAATGGGAAGTCAGTTCTTTATCGTTTACGAGGACTCAACAATCCCAAATGATGGTGCGGGTGGCTACACAGTTTTTGGTGAGGTAACTGCAGGTCTGGCTGGGCTAGACAAGATCATTGCAGCAGGCGTCAAGGGTGGAACCGGTGACGGGAAACCAAAGACGACAACAATCATCAACAACATCACCGTCAAATAGTTTCAACAACTAGGGAGCACAAAGTGGCAACATTGCAATTCGAGTTCGGTCGTGTAGACGAGTCCGGAAACTTCTACGTCCAGGATGCGGGAGTTGAAAGACTGATTGGCTCTCAGCCAGCAATGTCGCTGGAAGACGCCTTGAGTTTCTACACAAGAAAGTTCAACGACCTTGAATCTTCAGTTCGACTTCTTGAACAAAGAGTGAAGGCAAAGGCTGACGTAAAGTCCATTCAAAAATCAGCCCAAAAACTTGAGTTAGATTTAGCCAACCCTGCAGCCATTG
>JBIJAB010000130.1:0-3011 GCA_044345975.1 Rhodoluna sp. | reverse complement strand
GCTCCGACCGCACCATTGAAGGCTAGGTCATCTAGATACCAAGGGTTATCGGTTCCAGATCCTAGGAAGTCAAAGAACACAATTGCCTTTGGATAATCCTGAGTTAGGTTTCCACCAACTTCAAAGTTGAAGCTGTATGTCTTCCAACCAGCAACGCTGGTCTGTCTAACTTCAACAACCTGTGAAGGGTGGTCGATGCTTTCAAGCTTGATCATGATGATTTTTCCTGAAACAGGAGAGTGAATGTTCACCTTGACAACAAATGATGATGCAGAGATAAGTGAAGCTGCACGTGTCTTTGTGACTAGCAGTGTTCCAGCTGTACCTCCAGCGGTGGTTACCTTTAGAGCCTTGGTTGAACCAATAGATCCTTCTGCAGGAGCATCGGTTACAACGCTTGATACAGCTCCGTTGAAGTCAATGTTCTCGTAGCCTGATGTGTCATTTGACTCAAAGTTCACAAGAGTTGAGGGAGTTGAACGCTCTTCTGGAACGATTACCTCATCAGCTGTACGGGCACCTGGGAATGAGATGTTGTCAACAAACCAAGTAGTTAGTGGCTTGTTGTCTGCGTTCCATACCATGTTGCAACCAACGCCAAAGAAGTCAGGCATAAGCGCAACTACGTTGTAGTTCTTAGTTGCGTTGTACTCAGCTGCGTAGTTGAAAGTTAGTGTCTGCCAACCTTCGACAACATTTAGTCTCTTTTCAATTGCAACACCAGGTCCTTCAAGTTTCATCACGAAACAACGGGTCTGGGCATCTGGAGAGTAAACAGAAATAGAGCCTGTCTTGTTAGCGTTTGAAATAAAGCTAAATGATGTTGGCATCTCAATCTTGGTTCCAGCCCAAGCCTTGATCTGTGTCTCTATTCTTAGAGCGTTGCCAGAAGTGAACCCCTCGCCAGCAGGCTGGTTGGATACAACAGTTCCTACACCGTTATCAAAGTCAACGCCTGTGTAAGTTGGCATTGTTTCAAAGTTTTGAGTGTAAGGCTGTGCAGCTGCATTTGCAGCAGTCATACCTAGAGTGATTAGTGGAAGAGCGAGCAAGGTCGCTAGCGTTTTGCGAAACATTGGTACCTTTCAGAACGGACGTTTCGCACAAAACGTTTATGTTCCTAAAGCCTAAAGGATAAGGCCATACCAATCCTGAGTATTGCCTTGCTAGAACGTAACGATTTGGACATGTAAGACCAGTGAAATCCAGTAAATAACTAGGATTTGGCTATAGCCAGTGTTGGGAGGGTCAGATGAAGAAATGCTCAAAGTGTGGAGCAGATCGCGTTGGGGAAGAGCGTTTCTGTGCCAACTGTGGTGCTGATGTCTCTGTAAGTAGAGCTGGCCTAATCGGCCGATGGCTCTCAGGAGGTGGCTGCCTCTTAGCTCTATCACCTATCGCCTTGGCCTTGTTGGCAACACCGATCGGGGGAAACATGTTCAGTACCGGAGGTGATGGGGGCGGCGCAGCGCTGTTCTTGTTGATTGTGAGTTTGCCTGTTGGTCTTGTTGTTTCAGTTGTGGGATTAGTTATGTGGCTAACTAATAGGAGTGGGAAGTAAAAACTTTGCTTCTTATGGAAAAGGGTTTTCGGGGAACTAGGATTTGGCTTCAAATATGACTGGGAGGGTCAGATGAAGAAATGTAGAAAATGTGCAGTAGCACATGGTGGGGAAGAACAAGTGTGCACCAACTGTGGCTCAAGCTTGCCTCAAAGCAAGTCTGCCCTGGTAGGTCGATGGCTCTCTGGGACTGGTTGCCTCATAGGGTTTTCCCCTTTTATTTTTTCCTTGATATCAGGCATTTGGGCTGGGTCAGGGTTAATTGCAATCCTGACTCTTCCTATTGGAGCAGTGGTGTCACTAGTCGGTTTAGCTCTCTGGCTATCGAATAGGAGTAAGAAATAAAACTTTACTTCTCATAGAACAGAGTCTTGAGCGGCACTCGGATGATTCGATCGTCTTGAGGATTCTCTCCACCAGCAGACCATCCACCTCGTCCATCTTTATTACTTGTGATGAGCCATAACGTTCCATCAGGAGCCAGAGTAGCTTTTCTCAATCTTCCGAACTTGCCTTTGAAGAATTCTTTAGGCTCTCCTAATTTTTTATCTCCTAAGACTGGGATAACCCAGAGCTTGCCGCCGCGTAAGCAAGCAGCAATTAGCGAACCCTTAACATATGTGATTCCGCTGCAAGCGGCCTCTGATGGATGCCAGGTGATAACTGGAGGTGTATACCTTGAATCGGTTACTAGTTCTTTAGTTGAAGGCATGGTTGGAATGTTTGGTGCTGGGGCTGGGTTTTCTGCTGTCCCCTGCTCATTAGATCCTAGGTTTCCTGGTTCTAACGGAGTTTCAACAAACTTATAGAAACCTTCAGCAATAGGCCAACCATAGTTCTTACCTTTTTCCATCAGGTTGAGTTCATCCCAGGTATCTTGACCAAACTCTGTGGTCCACATATTTCCATAGTCATCCCAAGCCATGCCTTGGGTGTCTCTAAGACCTTTAGACCAAACTAGTGAGTCACGAGGATTGTCTTTAGGGATGGTTCCATCAAGATTCACTCGAAGAATGGAGCCGGCTAGGCTCTTCCAGTTTTGAGATGTGGCACCTTTCATTCCTGAATCACCTAAGCTAACCCAGAGTTTTCCATCAGGACCAATAGCTAGCCTTCCGCCATTATGGGTTGTTGACTTACCACTTCTCTCAATACCTTTTAACAACACTCGCTTATTGGCAAGAGACCATTGACCTGAATCATTCGTGTTCAAGTCATACTTCAGGATGCGGTTATCCTTCATAGTCGTTAGGAAAACGAACAGACTTAGTTTGCCTGCAAATCTGTCAGCAGCATAAGCCATACCTAAAGTTCCACCCTCGCAGAACCTTTCACAAGGAGGAGAAGTTCTAGTAAAGCCAACCTTAGAAACCTTCAGATCTTTGCTGATCAGAAGAATAGAACCCGTGTCTCTTTCATCGACTAAAGCTTGACCATCTGGCAAGAAGAG
>JBIJAB010000129.1:0-3016 GCA_044345975.1 Rhodoluna sp. | reverse complement strand
ATGACTTTAGGTAGAGACACTACAGAAGCCGATGTTGATGCATTCCTAGAAGCCTTACCTAAGGCACTTGATGGAGCAATAAGAGCTGGCTTGACCAGTTAAGAGAGAATTAGAGCATGAAGGTATTAGCAGCAATGAGTGGTGGCGTTGATAGCGCCGTTGCTGCTGCTCGTGCCGTTGAAGCAGGGCATGAAGTAGTTGGTGTTCATCTAGCACTGTCTCGTATGCCAGGAACCCTTAGAACAGGTTCTAGAGGTTGCTGCACCATCGAAGACAGCATGGATGCTCAGAGAGCAGCAAACGTTATTGGTATTCCTTACTACGTCTGGGATTTCAGTGAAAGATTCAAGCTTGAGGTCGTTGATGACTTCATTAGCGAATACGAAGCAGGTCGAACCCCTAACCCTTGTATGAGATGTAATGAACGAATTAAGTTCGCCGCTCTACTAGAAAAAGGTCTAGCGCTAGGTTTTGATGCAGTCTGCACAGGCCACTATGCAAGCATCATCAAAGATGATGAAGGGAATCTAGAACTACACAGATCAATGGCTTTAGCTAAAGATCAGAGTTATGTTCTTGGTGTGCTTACTGCAGAACAACTTCAGCACTCAATGTTTCCTCTAGGCCACACAGCAAGCAAAGACCTCATTAGAGAAGAAGCTGCTAAGCGTGGGCTTTCAGTTGCCGCAAAGCCTGATTCATATGATATTTGTTTTATTCCTGAAGGTGACACTCAAGATTGGTTAGCTGATCGACTAGGTAACACCACAGGTGAGATTGTTGACATGCAGGGTAACGTCCTAGGAGAGCACAAAGGTGCTCACGGCTTTACTGTTGGTCAGCGTAAGGGTCTTCAACTAGGCAGACCTGCAGCCGATGGCAAACCTCGCTATGTGTTAGCTGTTGATGTGAAGTCAAACAAGGTTGTTGTTGGACCTCAGCAGGCTCTAGCAGTTATTGAACTAGTTGGTAATAAGTTCACTTGGTGTGGCAAGCCTCAAGCTAACCCAGAAGCATTCTTTGATGCTCATGTTCAGGTAAGAGCCCATGGTGAACAGGTTGCCTGTCAGGTAGCAGTAGTAGATGGTGCAATGGTTATTCGCTGTGAAGAGCCAATCTATGGTGTTGCTCCTGGACAGACTGCAGTTGTTTATCTAGGCACCAGAGTGCTTGCACAAACCACTATCGATCACACAGTGTCTGCAGTCGACTCTTTTTCAACAGCATCGGCGAGTATTGCCTCTGGTGTCGAGGGTGCTGTTTAGGCTTATCAGGTGCCAGAAAAACCATCCCAACGAATTGCCTTTCTTGTTGATGAAATCAACAAACACCGTCGCTCTTACTACCAAGAGAACACCATCCTTATTAGTGATGCAGAGTATGACGCCCTTATGTCCGAGTTGGAACTACTTGAATCCAAACACCCAGAACTCATAACTGGAGACTCACCAACACAGAGCGTAGGTGGTTCGGCCAACGAGGCTTTCTCACCAGTTGAACACCTAGAAAGAATGTGGTCTCTGGATAACGCATTCAATGAAGAAGAACTAAAGGCCTGGGCCAAGAGAGTTGGCGAAGAAAGATTCCTCTGTGAACTAAAGATTGACGGTCTAGCTATCAACCTTAGGTATGAAAAAGGTGAACTAGTTTCAGCAGCAACCAGAGGAGATGGTGTTGTTGGTGAAGATGTGACAAACAACGTCAAAACCATCAAGCAGATCCCTCATCGACTAAAGGGCTCAAAGATCCCTGATGTTGTCGAAATCAGGGGAGAGATCTTCTTTGGAATCAAAGACTTTGCGAATCTAAATGCAGGACTTGTTGCTGAAGGTAAGGCGCCATTTGCGAACCCTCGAAACTCAGCAAGCGGCTCATTGCGTCAGAAAGATTCTTCTGTGACAGCAAGCAGACCACTTCAGATGTTGGTGCATGGTGTTGGTGCGTGGCCTGATGCTCCTTTCAAGAACCAGAGTGACTTGTATGAGCTGCTAAAGAGCTGGGGCTTACCTACCTCTTCTAGATATGAAGTGGTTGATTCAATCGAGGGTGTAATCAAATACATCTCACAGTTCCAGGCACAAAGACATGATCTCGAGCACGAGATTGATGGTGTTGTTGTCAAAGTCGACTCTCTTGGCTCTCAGAAAGAACTTGGCTTCACAGCTCGTGCCCCCCGTTGGGCTGTTGCCTACAAGTATCCACCTGAGCAGGTAAACACCAAGCTTTTGGACATCAGAGTTTCTGTTGGTAGAACAGGACGAGCAACTCCTTACGCTGTAGTAGAGCCAATCAAAGTAGCAGGTTCCACAGTTGAGTTTGCAACCCTACACAACCAGGATGTCGTGAAGGCTAAAGGAATCCTGATTGGAGATACCGTTGTTCTGCGCAAAGCAGGAGATGTTATTCCTGAAATCTTGGGACCAGTCGTTGAACTCAGAACTGGTGAAGAGCGTGCCTTCGTCATGCCAACCAAATGTCCGGACTGTAATGCGAAGTTGGCCCCATCAACCGAAGGCGATGTTGATTTGCGTTGCCAGAACTCAGAAGGCTGCCCAGCTCAACTTCGTGAACGTGTTGCATACATCGGTTCAAGAGGTGTTTTAGACATCGAAGCTCTCGGTTATGTTGCAGCAGTTGCTTTGACGCAACCTCTGGAACCAAAAGTTGCTCCGCTGAAATCTGAAGCTAATCTTTTCAATCTGACTATGGAGCAGTTACTACCAATCAGGACTCATGTTTTGGATCCGGACACAGGTATGCCGAAGCTAGATGAAAATGGTCAACCAAAAGTCGTTCAGTTCTTTAGTAAGACCGTCAAGGGGGAGACCGTTCCTTCTGAGGTCGCCATCAAACTTCTAAAGAATCTAGAAGAAGCAAAGACCAAGCCACTGTGGAGAATCATCGTCGGTCTTTCCATTAGGCACGTGGGCCCTGTTGCTGCTAGGTCACTAGCTACTCACTTTGGTTCTCTCGATAACATCTTCAATGCAACCGAGCAGGAACTATCCGAGGTTGA
>JBIJAB010000018.1:0-11291 GCA_044345975.1 Rhodoluna sp. | reverse complement strand
TACCGTGTTCGCGGTCACCTAATGGCTGATATTGATCCTCTGGAGTACCAGCAGAGATCACACCCTGACCTGGACGTGCTAACCCACGGTCTAAGCCTTTGGGACCTAGACAGAACTTATAAGACCGGAGGCTTTGGCGGTAAGTCAAAGATGATGGTTAGAGATGTTCTAAAGATTCTTCGTGATTCATACTGCCGAACAGTCGGTATTGAATACATGCACATCCACAACCCAGCAGAGCGCAAGTGGATGCAGGATCACCTTGAGGTTCCTTACGTAAAGCCTTCTAGAGAAGCTCAACTTCGTATCCTAGAAAAACTAAACGAAGCAGAAGCTTTCGAGACTTTCCTACAAACCAAGTTCGTTGGACAAAAGCGTTTCAGCCTTGAAGGTGGAGAATCAACTATTGCTGCTCTTGATGCAATCTTGCAGGCAGCAGCTGATCATCACCTTGATGAAGTAGCTATCGGTATGGCTCACCGTGGACGTCTAAACGTTCTTACCAACATCGCAGGTAAGACATATGGTCAAGTCTTCAGAGAGTTTGAAGGCAACACCGATGTGAAGACTGTTCAAGGTTCTGGAGATGTGAAGTATCACCTCGGAACTTCTGGTGTGTTCACAAGTGCAACAGGTAACACCACCAAGGTTTATCTTGCTGCTAACCCTTCTCACCTAGAAGCAGTGAACCCTGTTCTTGAAGGTATTGTTCGAGCAAAGCTTGATCGTCTAGATAGATCACCTGAAGAGTTCCCAGTATTACCAATCCTTATTCACGGTGATGCTGCATTCGCAGGTCAAGGTGTTGTTCCTGAGACTCTAAACATGATGAACCTTAGAGGTTACAAGACCGGTGGAACAGTTCACATTGTCATTAACAACCAGGTTGGTTTCACTACCCCACCTAGCATGTCTCGTTCAACTGTTTATGCAACTGATGTTGCTAAGGGAATTCAAGTTCCTATCTTCCACGTGAACGGTGATGACCCAGAAGCAGTATTCAGAGTTGCGTCCCTTGCCTTCGAATACCGTCAGACCTTCGGTAAGGATGCGGTCATTGACCTAGTTTGCTACCGCCGTCGTGGTCACAACGAGGGTGACGATCCTTCGATGACTCAGCCACTGATGTATAACCTGATTGAAGCTAAGCGTTCAGTTAGAACTCTGTATCTAGAGTCTCTAGTTGGCCGAGGAGACATCACTCGTGAAGAGTTTGAGCAGTCAAACGCTGACCTTCAAGCCAAGCTTGAAAAAGCTTTCACTGATGTTCACGAAGCAATGGCTCAGCCTATTGAACTTGTTTCAAGGCCTCAGGGTATTGGAACTACCGCTAGCGATCACCCAGAGATCAACCACGAAACTCGAATCTCTAAAGACATTGTTGAACTTATCGGTAATGCCCACAGCAACATCCCACCTGCATTCAATGTTCACCCTAAGCTTCAGCAGTTACTTGCTAAGCGTGTGGAGATGTCTAGAGAAGGTGGCATTGACTGGGGCTTCGGAGAACTCCTAGCCCTAGGTTCACTCCTCGTTGAGGGTGTAAACGTTCGTATGTCAGGTCAAGACACTAGACGTGGAACCTTCGTTCAGCGTCACGCTGTCTTCCACGATCGTGAGAACGGTCAAGAGTGGATGCCGCTTAGAAACCTTTCAACTCAGCAATCTAAGTTCTATATCTACGACTCCCTTCTAAGTGAGTATGCAGCTATGGGCTTTGAGTATGGTTACTCAGTTGAGCGTAAGGATGCTCTAGTTCTTTGGGAAGCTCAGTTCGGTGACTTTGCTAACGGAGCACAAACCATCCTCGATGAGTTCATCTCTTCTGCTGAGCAAAAGTGGGGTCAACACTCTTCTCTAGTTCTTCTACTACCTCACGGTTACGAAGGACAGGGACCTGACCACTCTTCAGCTCGTATCGAAAGATACCTGCAGCTATGTGCTGAAAACAACATGACTGTGGCCCAGCCTTCAACTCCAGCGAATCACTTCCACCTTCTACGTCGTCAAGCATATGCAAGACCAAGAAGACCTCTAATCGTCTTCACACCTAAGTCAATGCTGAGACTAAAGGCAGCATCATCAAAGGTTGAAGACTTCACCAATGGAAGCTTCCAGCCAGTGATTGATGATGAGCGTGGACTAAACAAGTCAAACGTGAAGAGAGTCCTTTTCTGTTCTGGCAAGATCTATTGGGATCTTTTGGCTGAAGCCGAGAAGCGTAACGACCAGCACACAGCTATCGTTCGTGTGGAGCAGCTCTACCCAACCCCGGTTGATGAAATCAAGGCAGCTTATGCTCAGTATCCAGGTGCAGAGTTGTTCTGGGTTCAAGATGAACCAGCCAACCAAGGTCCTTGGACATACATTGGTCTATTCCTGCCTAAATACATGGGTGGTCAGGTAGCTCAACTTGTCTCAAGACCAGCTAGTGCATCTCCTGCAACTGGTTCAGCTAAGCGTCATGCTGTTGAACAAGCAGATCTAGTTGAGAGAGCATTCAACTAAATCATGGAAGAGCCACGTCGCAACATACGAGTCGTCATCTTAGGTGACGACATCATTGGTGCAGGTGGCGACCCTAAAGGACTTGGCTGGGTAGGACGCGTCATTGCTAAGACCCAGAGCGATTACCCAAGAATCGACTTCTACGTTCTTTCAACTCCTGAAATAACAACTGCTCAGATGAGTGACCAGTGGTTAGAAGAAGCATCTAAGCGTTTTGCTGCAGATACCGATAACAGATTGATTGTTGCCCTCAACTCAAACGACATCAACGCCGGAATCACAATGTCTAGATCACGACTGAACCTAGCCAACATCTTGGACACGGCAATAAGTAAAGATGTGAAGCCATTCGTTCTCTCCCCTATCCCAAGCCGTAACCCTCAGCTTAACTATGATATTGAGCACCTGTCAGCAGGATTTGAAGATGTTGCATCAAGAAGAAGCCTGCCTTTTGTTGATGCATTCAGACCACTGGTGGATCACCCTGGTTTCAACGAAGAGATAAAGAACTCTCAATTCGGACTACCTGGTCAACTAGGTCATGGGCTACTAGCTTGGCTTGTTCTAAACCAAGGCTGGTACAGCTGGCTCGACCTTCCAGAGCAAGAGATTTAAAGTAAAATCCCCGCCACTAGGACGGGGATTTCTTTTTCAAATCTCGGACTGTAATCGGTTTTGCATCTTGGACGCAAAACTGGTCTGGGCCTCCATTGACGAACTGTTAATGATCTTGGATATTTTGCTTTCGATTGCGTACTCTTTGAGACATGCTTGGCAATCTTCAAGGTGACTTAGGACCTCTGATCGATCACTTTCTTCAAGCTCATTTGCGAGGAAATCAAAAACTTTCCCTAACGTGACGGTGCAGTTGTTCTCTGACATTCAATAACCCTTTACTTTTTCTTGTCTTTGTCTAAGCCGATTCCATAACCAGCAGCGATATCTTTCAGTGATTCGTGTAGCTTGGCACGTGCACGGGAAACTCTTGAGCCTATTGTGTTTTGCTTGATGCCCAACATTTCGGCGATTTCAATGTTATCTAGCCCGACAACAAATTTCAGCCAAGCCACATCTCTGAACTCTTCATCGAGTGCGTTGATTGCAGATTCAATTTCTGACATGCCTAGCTGCTCGATCACAAGGAATTCAGGAGAATCGCCCCAGTTACTCTGATCAAACTTGTCGTAACCGAAGTCGACTTCTCCGTCTTCTCCCTGTCGAACAAACTCTCTCTTGTTTTCAACATCGTAGTACTTCTGACCAGCAGTCTTTAGAGCGTTGGTGGCAATCATCTTGAGCCAAGGCCAAGGTCCAGCTCCGTAGTCTTTGAATGTGTGCCAGGACCTGAAGGCCTTGACAATAACTTCTTGAGCAACATCTTCGGCGAAGCTAATGTTTTTGGCATTAGAGATGCAATAGCGGCGAACTTGCTCGTAATACGGGGAACATGCCAACTCGAAGGCTGCAAGTGCTTCTGCACGATCCTCTGGGGTTCCCATTTGGCTACTCATCGATTGTGAGTTTAGTAGTTCTGACATGTGGTTGCTGCTGACTCGTGCAGCTGAGCCATAGACATGGCGGCGAGGTGCTAGGTTTACTGGGCATTGAGTAATGTAAATAAGTATCTTCCTTCGTGTCGGTTGTTCTTCTTTGAACTGCATTTGTCTTCGGGCACCGCTAAAGCATGCCGCTAGACTAAGTAACACATGACGGACCACATTTATTCCCGACAGGCGAAGAGTTCTTGGCTTGCCCCGACAATTCGACATGCCATCTCTGGATCTGTCTCGTTGCCAGGCTCAAAATCCCTCACCAATCGTGAATTAGTGCTGTCTGCCCTTGCTACATCACCCACTCACCTTAGAAATCCCTTAGATTCAAGGGATTCCTCGCTGATGATTGAGTCCCTGATCAAGCTAGGGACTCAAATCAACGTCAGCGAAAGGAGTGACATCCTTATAGTGTCACCTACCACTGACATTCACTCCAGAGCACCCCTAAATACCCGTATTGACTGCGGTCTAGCCGGTACGGTGATGAGATTCGTTCCTCCGATGGCCGCCCTATTTGACGGTGAAATCACCTTTGATGGGGATGAAGCAGCTCGTAGAAGACCTATGAAGACAACCATTGAGTCTCTGAGAGCCCTAGGGGTGTCGGTTGAGGACCATGGCACAGGATCTCTACCCTTTACTATCAATAGCTCAGGAGTTATTGAGGGTGGCTACCTAGAAATAGATGCCAGTGCCTCAAGCCAATTTGTCTCAGGTCTATTGCTAGCCGCACCTAGATTCAACAAAGGACTATCACTTAGACATGTGGGCAAAGACCTGCCGAGCCTTCCTCACATTGAGATGACTCTTGAGTGTCTTAGACAAAGAGGCGTCAAGGTATCGCAGCCTGAAGAGACTCTTTGGGTAGTTGAGCCAGGACCAATCAACGGTGGCGAAGTCAGCATTGAACCTGACCTATCTAATGCTGGGCCTTTCTTAGCCACTGCTTTAGTTCTCGGAGGCTCAGTAACTATTAAGAACTGGCCAGAGACTACTACTCAGGTTGGCAAACACTTTGTAGAAATTCTTACCCAAATGGGAGCTAGCTTTACTCGCTCTGGTGACGACCTTGTCATCACTGGAACTGGAACTATCAAGGGAATAGATATAGATCTATCTATTGGTGGGGAACTTGCTCCAGTGATTATTGCTCTTGCAGTTCTAGCTGACAGCCCATCAAGAATTACAGGTATTGCTCACCTACGAGGGCATGAGACGGATCGTCTTGCAGCTCTAACTAATGAAATAAATAACATCGGTGGCAAAGCAACAGAACTAGAAGATGGCATTGCCATTGAGCCAAGTGATGAACTTCACGGTGGAACTTGGGGAACCTATGAAGATCACCGCATGGCAACTGCTGGAGCAATCATCGGACTTAGAGTTCCAGGCATCACAATTGAAGATGTGACCGTTGTTAGTAAGACCATGCCTGAGTTTGTTTCATTATGGACAGATCTGCTAGGAACCAACTCTTGAGTTGGTTGTATGAGCCAGAGCCTGGCCAGCACGATATAGACGAGAGCGATATCAAGTTCAGACCAAACCCTAAAGGCAATAAGCCAAGAACTAAAACAAGGCCAACATATAAAGACGCTCCTATCGGCATGGTCATTCAGGTTGATAAAGGTCGTTACACAGTCATCATTGACGACTCTAGAGAGATAACAGCAACTCTTGGTAAAGAACTTAGAAAAGAAGGAGTTGCAGTAGGTGACCTAGTCGCTCTAGCAGGTGACACCTCTGACACAGTTGGAGCTTTATCTCGTATTGTTCGAGTTGAACCTAGAACATCACTACTTAGAAGAAGTGCTGATGATAGCGATCAGGTTGAGCGAGTAATGGTTGCTAATGCAACCCAGATGCTCATCGTTGTTGCAATAGCTAACCCGGAACCTAGAACCAGACTTATTGATAGATACCTTGCGGCTGCTTTTGATGCTGGGCTAAGGCCTGCTCTGTGTATTACCAAGATTGATCTTGCTGATCCAACTGAGTTTCTAGCCAACTTCTCAGGACTATCAATTCCTGTAATTCTTAATAAACAGGAAAGTCCATCTCTTGCAGAACTCAACGACTTCCTAGCTAACGAGATAACAGTGGTAGTTGGACACAGTGGTGTTGGTAAGTCAACGCTAGTTAACGCAGTATCCCCTGGAGCTCTTCGTTCAACCGGTGGAGTAAATGCTGTTACCGGTAGAGGTAGACACACCAGTAGCTCTGTGAGAGCTATCAACCTAAACCAAGAAACCAACACCTGGATTATCGATACTCCAGGGGTTAGATCTTTTGGCTTGGGACATATCAAGCTAGAGAACCTACTAAAGAGCTTTGAAGATTTATGGGCTATTGCAGTTGACTGCCCTAGAGACTGCTCACACTTAGCAGACTCCCCTGACTGCCTATTGGATGAGGCAGTTGCCAATGGAGCGATTCAGCCAGGTCGAGTTGATTCACTAAGAAGACTGATGTCTTCTCTGGCTAACTCATCTAACGAGTAAGTTTTATACATGGACTACACCAAAGATTTAGCTCTTGCCCTCGAGATGGCAGACATCGCTGACCGTATCTCACTAGAGCGCTTCTATGCTCAAGACCTCGTAGTTGAAACTAAGCCAGACTCAACACCTGTAACAGATGCAGATAGAAGCGTTGAGGCAGCCCTAAAGGCCAAGCTTCAGGCTGAGCGACCAGACGATTCCCTGATTGGTGAAGAGTATGGAACTGTTGGCGAGAACCTGCACGGTCAGGGAAGCAGAACCTGGATTATTGACCCTATCGATGGAACAGCTAACTTCATGCGTGGAGTTCCAGTCTGGGCAACCCTTATTGCTCTCGCCATTGATGGCAAACCAACAGTAAGCGTAGTTAGTGCTCCTGCCATGGGTAGAAGATGGTGGGCAGCCCCTGGTGTTGGAGCACACACTCGTCACATAGATGGCAGAGAAACATCTATCGCAGTTTCTAAAATCCATAACCTTGAAAACGCATCACTTAGTTATAACAACCTCAAGCTATGGGATCAGATAGGTCAACTAGATCAACTCATTGAGCTATCTAGAAAGATATGGCGAACCAGAGCCTTCGGTGACTTCTGGTCATACATGCTCTTAGCAGAAGGAACTCTTGAGATCACAGCGGAACACAACCTTCAGATTTATGACATTGCAGCCCTTGTTCCAATTGTTGAACAAGCCGGTGGAATAATCTCAGACCTTGATGGTGAACTAACTATTGAAAGCTCAAGTGTTCTAGCAACTAATGGAATTCTTCACAGAACAGTAGCTGAGCACTTTAGACACCCAAACATCAAGAACTAATCCTGAATAGACAGTTTCTGTCCCCAGCCACGCAAGATGTTCTGCAACTCTGGAACAGAAACATCACTGACTGATTTTTTATCTCTGATTGCAAGAGCACTGGCAACACCTGTTGCCTGACCGATGAGCATGTAGTGAGGCTCCATACGAATAGAACCGTATGCAAGTGGCGATGTTGAAACACCCACTGCCACCAGAAGATTCTTAGGCCCATACTTTGGGACTGTGATTGAGAACGGAATCTGATAGATCATGGACTTCTGAAAAGTCGTGTAATCACGATAGATCTTGTTCTTGTGACGGATACGGATAGAGAGCTTGTTATCGATGTGATACTTCGCAATGCCAATAGAGTCCCACTTAAGTAAGTTGGTCTTCTGATCAGTTGTCAGCATCACATACTTACCGACCACTCTTCGACCTTCTCTAACATAAGGCTCATAAGGAACATTGTTGTTGTCTTTGAACTCATCTGCACACATGCCAAATCCAGCAATAGCCTTCTTCTCAGCAGCTGGAACTTGAGGATCAGTTTGTAAGAAGGCAATGAATGATTCAATGTACCTAGCCGCATCAGCGTTAGTCTTTGCTCTTGATGACTGGTCGGTGAAGTAAGACTTAGGCAAGATCAAGTTAGTAAATGAGTTGAAGGAGTTGAGGTCCCACTTCTTATCATCCAGGTTCGCTATTCTCCAGAACCTAGTTAGCACGCGTTGCTTGGTTACTTGGCAGTCAGGACAAGGAATCTTGGCTGAGGCCTGAGCAACCATCCTCCACGCTGGAATGTATTTGACATCCTGCTGAGCCAACTTGAATGGACGCTTATTAGTCTTGGCAATACAAAGACGATAGGTATAAGAAGGCATACCGTCAGTTAGCTTGACCTTAGAGACCTTGAAGTCCTCGACGTGCTGCATGTATGGAAGTAACGAAAGACTCTTCTCTTGCTCCGGTGTCATCTTCTCTGGAAGAGAGACTCTGGCTTCAACAGAGATCTTCATGCCAGCATCATCACCGTAATCAAACAGATCTTCTTTACCTAACTTGAATGCAGTGTTAGTGATAGGTAGAAGGTCTGCAGTGTAAGAAGCATCAATAAACTGCTTGCCACAAATCTTTGCCGTGGACTTCAGAGATAAACAGGTAATCACACCAGCAACAACAGTTGCATCAACCGCCACCTGATTAGTCCAAGTGCTAACCCTAGATTCACGCAGCATGTTTCTAAAGATGCTTTCAGCTAACCCTGAGGTCACTCGCCAAGTTTCCTTACTTCCAGACGCTTTCTGAACCGCTCTAAAGAACTCCAAAGGAATACCAGATACGTTAGCTGGAACAATCAGATCTGTTGCGCCTAACCCATTGGACTTGGTTCCGCCAACTGTTGGGCCTTGAGCTAGTAGAGCAACATTCAAACCTCTTCGACTTGCTGCAATAGCGGCAATAACTCCACCAGGAGTTCCCCCATAAACAACTAGATCAAATGATGAGACTTGAGGAATCTTATCTGCCCGCGGTTTCTGAAGATTTACCCCTGAACTAGTTGATAGAACTACCCCTAGAACCAGCCCTAAAGACAAAACCAATACTGTAAATCGCTTGGCTAGTTTGTGCTTGAAAAACAACTACTTCTCCCCATGGGTAAAGACATTCAACTTCTATTCGCCCCTAGCCTAGCCAGATTATTCATTGAACAATCCAACTAGACCGAATGAATGAATAATCTCTGCTAGATACCTGCCGCTTGTCCGTCTACACGAACATCGCTACCCCAGGCTTGAGTGCCATTATCAAGAATCTTCAATAACTGAACAGCAGAGCCATGACCATACTCAGGCAAGATCATCACATCGTGACCTTTAGCCTTGAGTTCAGCAATCACTTCTTCAGAGATTCTTGATTCAATCTGAAGCTTTCCTGCTCCAGTTTCAAACGCAGAGGAATCCCCGATTAGGTGCTGCCATCTAGCTGCTTCACAAGCTTCTTGAACACTCATGCCTAGATCAATGAGCGCGACTATCAACTGGAAGTTGGTCTGCACCTGAATGTTAGCTCCCGGTGTTCCACCAACATAAGCGAGTGATCCGTCAGCCTTAGTAATAGTCCAAGCGTTCAAGGTGTGAGCTGGACGCTTCCCTGGTTCAATCAGGTTAGGTGAATCTGCTTCCAAACTAAACCCAGTGCCACGGTTATTTAGTAGCACTCCAGTTCCCTTAGGGACAAATGCTGCTCCAAAACCATGAAACACACTTTGAATCCAAGACACAGCATTACCTTCACCATCAGCCACGATGAAGTATGTAGTGTCACTACCTTCATGGGTATTACCCTCAGGGCCGTTGTATGCATTATTTGGATCTATCTGCAATCTACGTTGAGCGATGTGTTCTGGAGAAAGAATTCTTTGAGTATCAACTGGAACAAACTCAGGGTCAGCAATAATCTCATTGCGATCTATAAAGCCAATCTTCTTAGCCTCAACCATTAGGTGAATACGCTCTGCTTCAGATAAAGAAGCTAGGTCTTTATCTTCAACAAGAAGAAGTTCTTCAAGAAGAATCATTCCTTGGGTTGGCGGTGGTTGACCATGAACAGAGTAACCACGGTAGTTAGCTGTTAGAGGTGCTTCAACACGAGTTTCATGGTTAGCCAGATCCTCATGGTTGAACCAACCATCAGTTCCTGAAACTATCTTGTCCGCTACCTCCCCTTTATAGAAACCGTCCCTGCCATTAGCAGCAATGAGCTTTAGAGTATGAGCCAAATCTTTCTGAACTACAACATCGCCAATGGCAAGGCTTACATCAATACCCATGTCAGCAAAAAACGTTGAACCTGGGAACTGTTCTAAGAACTTCTGTATACGAAGAACAAAGTCTCTGGAGGCTGGGAAACCATGCTCTGCATATCTGATTGCAGGAGCGAGAATCTCAGCCATTGGTAACTTGCCGTATCTATCGTGAGCTGCAAACCATGCAGCGACCGTGCCTGGCACAGTTGAAGATCTGTAACCGTGGTGATCAATTGAGTCTTGGAACTTATCTCTAGTAGCTGAGTGACCGGCTTCACCACTACCGTTGAAGGCTAGGTTCTCTTTGGTTTTAGCGTGGTGGGTAATCATGAATGCATCGCCACCTAGTTGGGAAGCTCCTGGCTCAACAACTGAGATCACAGCACTTAGAGCAATACCTGCATCAATAAAAGTTCCGCCTGCTCTGAGTATCTCTAGGGCAGCTGAAACAGCTAAAGGCTGGCTAGCAGCTGCGCCACCATTTCTTGAGTAAACGACTCCGCGATGTGTTTTCATGTGCCTATTCTGCCCGAGTTTAGGAAGACTGAACTGCCAATACCCCAAATGCAGCCATAATTGAGAAATGGAATTCGCAGGCAAGAACATATTGGTTATCGGTGGCTCTGGAGTTTTAGGAGCTGAACTGGTTAGGCAGCTGAACGCTCAAGGCGCAAGCGTTATGGCAACAGCCAGAAACGCTGAAACAGCAGCCAAAATCCCTAACGAAGCAACTCTGAAACTAGTTGTTGATCTTGAAAGCCCTGAGAGCATCAAGACTCTCACCGACTACCTACTAAACCTCAATAGCCCAATCCATGGCATCATCAATGCTGCTGGAGTTGTTGGCTTTGCTAAGGCAACTGAAACATCAGCAGCCGATGCAGCAAAGCTAATGCAGATCAATAACCTAGGTCCGGCTGCCATCATCTCTGCACTCCATCCACTTCTAGCACTAGACAAAGATGCTGGAGTATTTGTTGCTGGGATAACCGGTGTTGTCTCAGAGAAGGTCTTCCCCGGAATGTCTGCATACACAGTCAGCAAGACAGCTCACGCCAGCTACCTAGCCACCATTACTCAAGAGTTCCGTAGAGACAAGATTCAGGTAACTGACGCTAA
>JBIJAB010000128.1:0-3103 GCA_044345975.1 Rhodoluna sp. | reverse complement strand
CTATTTGCAGTATTTGCAGTTCTAGGAATGGGTCTCTTAGAAGCTGTGATGGTTCTACTTCGTAGATGGCTGGTTCTAACTCCTGGTACACATGTTGAAGCGGGGCTTAGAAGAACACTTTATGCAAAGCTGCAGGATCTAGAAGTTGCTTTCCATGACAAGTGGCCTAGCGGGCAGTTGCTATCTCGTGCCTCAAGTGATTTGAGCATGATTAGGCGCTGGTTGTCATTTGGACTTGTTCTTTTGGTAGCTAACCTCTTCACCATTGTTGTTGGTTTGACTGTGCTGTTCTCATATAGCTGGATGCTGGCAACTGTCTTCTTCGTTATCATGTCGCCACTTTGGATTCTAGGTTTCAAATTTGAGAAGGAATACCACGTCACTGCTCGTCTGAGCCAAGACCAAGCAGGAGATCTAGCAACCTCGGTTGAGGAGAGCGTTCACGGTATTCGTGTTATCAAGTCATTTGGTCGTGGATCGTTTATGACTGAGAAGTTTGCAAAAGATGCTTTGAAGCTAAGAGGCACCGAGCTAAACAAAGCCAAGATGGTGGCAAATCTTTGGTTCTACTTCTCAACAATTCCTTCTATTGCAACTGCTATTTATCTGCCTCTGGGAGTTTGGCAAATTGTTGAAGGAAACATGACTATCGGAGTCTTGCTTTCATTTATTTTGACCACTCGTATTTTGCACTGGCCTATTGACTCACTAGGTTTCCTTTTATCAATGACCATTGATGCAAGATCTGCTGTTGAGCGTTTCTTTGAAGTTATTGACACCAAGGTTGATATTTCAGATCCGGAGAAGCCGAAGACCATCGCTGAACCTAAGGGTCGCTTGGTGTTTGAGAATGTTCACTTCAGATATGCAGATGCACCTCAAACGCAGAAGGACTTGATTGATGGCGTTGATCTAATCATCGAGCCAGGTGAATCGGTTGCGCTTATTGGTATCACAGGATCTGGCAAAACTTCCCTGACAGCCCTTGCAACTAGGTTGTATGAAGTTACAGGTGGTTCAGTGAAGCTTGATGGCGTCGACATTAGAGATCTTTCCCGTGAAGAACTTAGAGCGCATATTGCTATGGCTTTTGAGGATTCAACACTATTTAGTGACACCATTCGCAATAACGTTTTGCTTGGTCGACCTGAAAGCACAGAAGAGGAACTCGCCCAGGCACTTGAGATTGCTCAAGCAGGATTTGTTTATGACCTACCAGATGGTTTAGATACCAAGATTGGTGAAGAGGGGCTTTCTCTTTCCGGTGGTCAAAGACAACGTATTGCTTTGGCTCGAGCAGTAGCGGCTCAGCCTGCAGTTCTGGTTCTTGATGACCCACTTTCAGCACTTGATGTTGATACCGAAGCGATGGTTGAAGATGCCCTTAGAACAGTGTTGAAGGCAACCACAGCTTTGATTGTTGCTCACCGCCCATCAACTGTTCAGCTAGCTGACAAGGTTGCTCTATTGCAAGATGGCAAGATAACTGCCTTCGGTAAACACAGCGATTTGATTGCAACCAATGATCACTACAGATATGTAATCAGCAGCCTAGATGCTGCAGGAAAGATGATTGAGGTGAACAAATAATGAGCATGCAGGGTGTAAAGAACGAAGAAAAGATTGAGCTAAGCAAAGAAGAGCAGGCTCGAGTTCGCGAACGTAGCCTCAAGCTCCTCGGTGAAATGATCAAGCCTGTTAAGAACAGGTTGTTCATTAGCCTTGCTTTGGTTATTACTAGCCAGGCACTTAGAGTTTCTGGTCCTTGGCTTATTGCGCAGACTATTGATAAGGGTCTGCCAGCAGCACAAGAGGGCGACCTAACAGTTCTTTACTGGACTGTTGGTGGCTATGTAACAACGGCAATATTGGCCGGTTTTACAATTGCATACTTCTTAAGATTTGCAGCAAGAGTGAGCCAAGACATTATGTTCGGGCTTCGCAAGAGATTGTTCCGTCACACTCAGAAACTATCTGTTGAGTTCCACGAGACATACACTTCAGGTCGCGTTATTGCTCGTCAAACCAGCGATTTAGATTCCATTAAGGAACTTATAGATTCCGGTGGTTCTGAAATGATCTCGGGCATCTTGTTCATGCTCTTTACTGCGATTGCATTGGTAACCCTAGATGCAACTTCATTCTTGATTATGTTGGTGAGCTTTATTCCACTGTTCTTCCTAACCAGATGGTTCCAGAAGAACACTCGTATTAGCTACCGTAAGACGCGTGTTGCTTCAGCTAAGTTGATTGTTCACTTCGTTGAGTCAATGACAGGTATCCGTGCAGTTAAGGCATTCCGTAAGGAAAAGAGAAACGAAGATACCTATAAGGGTCTCGTTGAGGATTACCGTTCCGTAAACGCGAAAGTAATCCAGCTCTTTGGAATTTACGATCCAGGGCTAATCATGATTGGTAACATCACCGTTGCCTTCGTATTGCTTTGGGGTGGCTTGAGAGTCATGGACGGCGATCTTGGGATCGGTGTTCTGATTTCTTGTATTTTGTATGCGAGAAGCTTCTATGAGCCAATGGAAAACCTGGCTATGTTCTATAACTCTTACCAGTCTGCTAACTCAGCTCTGGAGAAGATCTCTGGAGTTCTAGAAGAAGAACCTTCTGTCCCAGAGTCAGAGAACCCAACTCCACTTGCAGAGCGTAAGGGACACATCAACTTCAATACAGTTCAGTTTGCCTACTCAAACGGCAAAGTTGTTCTTCCTAAGTTCAGCATGGACATTCCAGCTGGTCAAACTATTGCTCTAGTCGGAACAACCGGTGCCGGTAAGTCAACGCTGGCTAAGTTGATTGGCCGTTTCTATGACCCTAGTTCTGGAACTGTTGAACTTGATGGTGTTGATCTTCGTCAGCTAAGTGATGATGATCTCCGTAAGGCCGTTGTGATGGTTACCCAAGAGGCTTATCTGTTCAGTGGAACTGTTGCAGAGAACATTGCTTTGGGTAAGCCTGAGGCAACCAGGGAAGAGATTGAGCAGTCAGCTAAGGCTGTTGGTGCTCATGAGTTCATCTTGAGTTTGCCTGATGGTTACGACACAGATGTGAATAAGCGTGGTGGAAGAGTATCTGCAGGTCAGCGTCAGCT
>JBIJAB010000127.1:0-3129 GCA_044345975.1 Rhodoluna sp. | reverse complement strand
CCCTGAACCTCGTGAGGGGTTTCCTTGATCATCATTCCAACGCCGTAGCTGTTGATGGTTGCGTTAGCAGCCCCTGCGATAAACCAGATAACCATAACTACCCAGTAGTTAGGTGAGATACCTACGAAAGCTCCCGCTACTGAAAGTATGCCCATGCCAAAACCTAGAATCTGTAGTTCCTTGGTTAGGGTTACTTTGGTTTTACCTATCAGCACGTTAGACAGCAGCATGCCAACTGCGAAGCTGGTTCCAACCAATCCATAGATGAAAGCATTGCCACCCATCTCTTCGGTAATGAGGAACACGTCGCCGACGTTGATAACAGATACACAGAAGACAAGTCCGAAGACCAAGATAACTAGAGATCGAAGCAGAGGGCTTTTCATGAGGAAGCGGAAACCTTCTGTTGCTCTAGTCTTTTCGCCTGCTTCTAGTTTTTCTGGTGCATGGTTGAGATTCAAAACAAAAGGAATAAAGGCAATCATCAGGGTGAGCGCCGCATCAATCATGAAGGTGATAACGAAACCAGTTCTATCAACCAGGATTCCAGCGATGAAAGGACCTGCTAGTCCTGCCAGAGCGAAGTAACTCTGGATGGTTCCCATGGCTCTTCCTATGTCTTCTTTCTTAGCAAGAATCGGAGTGAGCTTGCCCCAAGTTGGCCCAATGATTGACTGACAGGTATTGGCTATAAACAACAGTGCCAACATCAACCAGTGTTCGACATCCTGACTAAGGGTGAAGATAGCGCTTGCACCAATGACTGAAAAGAGTGGAACTACTTGCTTAGTGCTAAAGCGGTCAGCGATAGTTCCCGCCCATGGAGCAAAGAGAATAGCTGGAAGAGTTCCAACGATGAATAGGGTTGCAATCGCGGCAGGACCTGCTTCTTTTTCTCTGAAGACCAGAGTGAAAACTGTTAGTTGGCTACCCAGGATACTGAATGCTCGTGCTAGAGCCAGAGCCTGGATTTTCCCCCATTGTGTTTGAGTTGGTGCAATCACTTTTACTTACTTTCTAGCCAGTAGACGACAGTGTCTCCGTATGACTTTTCTTCTGTTACTTGTAACTCTTCAGGTAGTTCAGGAATCGGGGTTCTTGAAGATCTCTCCAAGATAATCACTGCGTTTTCCTTTAAGTGAGGAAGTAATGCAGTGAGGTTTTCATTGATGTCCGTATTTGATACCTCATAAGGAGGGTCAATGAAAACCAAGTCAAATTTACTTGAGAAGGTAGCTAGGTAGCTAGCAACAGTCTTACCTTCAGCCCTAATGTCACAGTCAAGTTCTTCCTTCTGAAGTGCAGCCTTGATCATTCGCTGGTTTGTGATGATGCCACCCAGAGCCTGCTTGTTGTTTTCGACCAGAAGCAGTGACCTTGCTCCACGGCTAGCAGCTTCAAATCCTAAAGCTCCGGTTCCTGCATAAAGATCTAGTACATCTGCACCATCGATTAGGTCCAAAGCCTCTAGTCGATTGAAGATACTCTCGCGAATACGGTCGCTTGTTGGCCTCGTTACTTTTGCTGGAGAGGCTAGTGTTCTTGATCCGGCAATGCCGCCAATGATTCTGGTCATAGTGTTGCTAGCCTAACTTGTCCTAGGGTTGGGGGAAGATTGAGGCATGCTTTTACCCCAAACGCCTTTAGATCGCCTGATAGGCGACAAGACGGCTAAGGCTATGGCCAAGAACTTAGGGATCAAGACAGCAGCCGATTTACTGCAGCATTACCCTCGCAGATACTCCTCCAGGGGGGAACTAACCCCAATCAAAGAGATACCGGTTGGTGAGGCAGTGACCTTGGTAGCCGATGTGGTCGAGGTCTATGAGCGTCGCATGAAAGGTAAATCCGGGGTCATTCTGGAAGTGAAACTCACTGACGGTGAAGGCTTCGTAACAGCAACTTTCTTCAACCAAGCTTGGCGAGCTCAGAAACTCAGACCAGGAGTTAGAGGTCTCTGGGCAGGAAAGATCGGCAGCTACCAAAACAAACTTCAGCTAGCTCATCCTGACTATGAACTATTCGGTGATGAAATCGAAGATGAGGTTGCTAAAGCATGGGCTGAGTTACCTATTCCTATTTATCCAGCATCATCAACCTGTTCAACCTGGATGATTCAAAGAGCAATGCGAGTAGTTCTTGACGTCATTCCAACTATCGAAGATGAAGTCCCAGAAGAGCTTAGAAAAAAACATGATCTTCTAGATTTGCACGATGCAATCGTCAAGATTCATCAACCTGCCAACATGGAGGATTGGATGGCAGCAAGAGATACCTTGAGATATCACGAAGCTTTCATCCTGCAAGCAACGTTGGTGAAAAGAAGACTTGAGAACAAACACCAAAAGAGCACCAGCCGTGTCTCAAGAGAAAAGGGTTACCTTTCACAGTTCGATGAAAATCTGCCATTCTCTTTGACCAATGGTCAGATTTCTATCGGTCAGGACATAGCCGAAGATCTTTCGCAGTCTCACCCGATGAACCGTCTACTTCAAGGTGAAGTTGGTTCTGGTAAAACTCTTGTTGCTGTTAGAGCAATGCTCACTGTTGCAGATAGTGATGGACAGTCAGCTCTACTTGCTCCAACCGAAGTGTTGGCTGCTCAGCACTACAAATCAATTGAGCGAACCCTTGGACCAAAGTTAGCCAAAGAGTTAGGTCTTACTCTGTTGACCGGTCAGTTGAATGCCGCAGATAGAAAGAGCGCACTCTTGAACCTGGTTTCAGGGAAAGCCAAGATAGTCGTTGGAACACATGCCCTATTTGCTAGCAAGGTTGAGTTCTTTGATTTAGGGCTAATAGTTGTTGACGAGCAGCACAGGTTTGGCGTTGATCAGAGAGAAGCTCTAAGGCTCAAAGGAAAGTTGCCACCTCATGTTTTGACTATGACTGCAACGCCTATCCCTAGAACACTTGCTGTCACTGTCTTTGGTGATCTTGATGTTTCGATACTCACAGAGTTACCAGCAGGACGTCAGGCCATTACTTCACATGTCATTACCGATGACCAACCAGCTTTGGTTGCCAGAGTGTGGCAAAGAGTTGCTGAAGAAGTTAGTAATGGCAGACAAGCTTTCGTGGTTTGCCCTCGTATTGATGAATCTGATGAAGGTGAAGAACTTATTGCTA
>JBIJAB010000126.1:0-3176 GCA_044345975.1 Rhodoluna sp. | reverse complement strand
CTTTGGTGGAGCACCGAAAAAGCCTGAGGCTCAACCTGGCGGGCTTGTCAGACTAATTCCTATCGGTGCAGTTGTCATGAGTCTGTCGACAATTGGTGTCGGGCTGAGCTTGCTTCTAACGATCTAGTCCCTAAGGCCAAGGCGTTTCAAATCCCCTATTCCCCTGCAATTAGATGAGTTCTGTCTTGGTTGGGGGTCATTGCGTTTTCCCTTTGAGCCCAGATGTATAGTTGATTGTCGTCACGTTCAAAGGCACTAAATGACCCCCAGAAAAAAGAAGAGCGGTATCAAGAGGACTTCAGCCCTAACGCTAGGAGCCATGGGTGTTGTCTACGGGGACATAGGTACCAGCCCAATCTACGCATTCAATGAAGCTGTCCGTGCAGGTGGTGACACCAGGCTTGAAATTCTTGGGGTGCTCTCTCTGGTCTTCTGGACACTGACTTTAGTTGTCTCCATTAAGTATTTAGTCTTCGTTCTTCGAGCTGATAACAGAGGCGAGGGTGGAACTCTAGCCATGTTTGCTCAGCTATCAGAAAAAATACGTGGTGGTAAAAAAGGAATTCTTGGTTTCACGGTATTCCTGTTTCTCATGGCTGCGGCCATGGAGTTTTCAGACGGCATTCTAACTCCGGCTATTTCAGTTATCTCGGCCGTCGAAGGTATCAAGACTCTAAACCCTGATCTCGATGTAGTTGTTGTTCCAGTAACCGTATTGATTCTGGCGGCACTGTTTATCTTCCAATACAAGGGAACACATCGACTAGGAAAAGTCTTTGGGCCAGTAATGATTGTGTGGTTCCTAACTCTTTCAGTAGTTGGAATCAACCAGATTGTTCAAAATCCAGAGTCGCTTGTAGCGCTAAACCCGATGTACGCCTTCCACTTCATTGCAACTCATGGCTTCCAGACCTTCTTTGTAATGGCTTCGGTAATTCTTGCTGTTACAGGTGCCGAGGCTCTATTCGCAGATCTAGGACACTTTGGTCGCGGTCCAATTCGTATTGGATGGTTCGGGTTGGCCGGCATTGCTCTTCCGCTTAGCTACTTCGGCCAAGGTGCTTTGATTCTTAGAGACCCAAGCGCTATCGGCAACAGCTTCTTCGAAATGGTCCCAAGCGGCATACCTGGTTTGCTTTTCTTGCTGATCACAACACTGGCAACAATCATCGCTTCTCAAGCCCTGATCAGCGCTGTGGCTTCTCTAGCTAGCCAAGCCTCACAACTTGGTCTTTTACCTCGAGTTCGTATCAAGCACACGAACCAAGAAGAGCGTGGTCAGATTTTCGTTCCTTTTGTCAACACAATTGTTGGTTTAGGGTCAATCACACTGGTAATTGTTTTTGGTAGTTCATCTGCTCTAGCAGGCGCGTATAGCTTTGCAATTGCCTTCACAATGCTTGTTTCAACTGTTGGACTACTGATCTTGGCACTATCTAAATGGAGAAAATCCCGTTTTGTGCTTGTGCCAATTTTCCTTGTCTTCCTGATTTTGGACCTAACGCTCTTCGCTGCTAGTTCAACAAAACTAATTTCAGGTGCTTGGTTGCCATTGATCGTTGGATTCTGTTTAGCTTCCATGATGTGGATTTGGCGCAAGGGAAGATTCGAGCTAGACAAGCGCCTTAGTGACACATCCATAAGTTGGAAGAGTGTAACGAAGCTAAGAACCACCGGAAAAATAGCCATTACAGATAACATCGGAATTTATCCTTCAGCAGTTTTTGGTGTGGTGCCGCAAGCTCTGGAACAACAAATACGAGTATTAGGTAGCATGCCAAGGCATATTGTGGTTGTGACAGTTGAATCAATGGACACTCCGATTTGCCATAAACCACCGGTCTACAAAAAGGTGAGCGACTACCTGGCTACAGTTTCAGTTCCTTCTGGCTTCATGGAGCAAAGAAACGTACCAAGGGCTCTTCGTTCGCAATCTGTGGCAGAGCATTTTGAAGAACGAGATGCAATTTATTTTGTGACTATCCGAAACTTAATCCCAGCAAACAAAACTGGACTCAATAAAGCTGAAGATCTCATTTTCACAACTCTGCATAGGAATGCAACAACTCCTGCTCACTACTACCATCTACCAGAGCGAAGAGTAATTACTTTCGACGTATCTATTGAGATGTAATTTAGCTCTGCTTAGGAATAACAATCCTCTAGGCCGGTTACAGATTGAGTGAAGCTACAACTTCGCCTTCTATGTTCTCGCCGGTTTCTATAAAGCCAAGTTTTTTATAGAAGCCTGACGGATTGTTTTCAGTCGGCTTCCAACTCACTAGGACTCTTGGTAACTGTAGTTCCCGATACCTGTTTATAGAAGCCTGCACGGCAAATGTGCCAACTCCATAACCTTGATGAGACTTATCCACTAGCAATCGCCAAATCCAAGGGTCTACTTGCTCCTGTGTAGGGTCAGCACACATCAAGAAAGCGGCAGGGACGCCATTTCTGAGCACCCCTCTAATCCAAGGTTTAGGAACACCCGTCTCATACTTTGGTGGGAATAGAGCATCTGCGTAACTCTGTGCCACTGAAGCCACCAGACCACGCTGGTTGTCGGCTACATCCAACAACAGAAACTCACGGGCTAGATCATTTATCTCAATAAGCTCAAGTTCATTCTGCACACTTCGAATATAGAGTAGAAACTGAATAGCTTTGATGCGAAGGGAGATACGTGGGCAAGAAGTCAACGATGCGAGAAGTTCTCTCTAACCTAAGGTCATCGCCATCTAAGCAGAAAAGCCGGAGGCTTCCGCCGGGAATAAACGATGGTGTCCTAACTGACAGAAAAGGCACGGCTTATAAGCTTTCGCAGAAGAACGTCTCTCCTGAGGAGTCCTCAAGAATTGTTAAGTCAAGCGCTCAGGTGATCTTTGACGAATGTGGTTGCGGTGGGGTTTGTGGTTTCGTGTATGCGAGTCAACAAGAACTTAGCCTTATGTCTACTAAGACACCTGTAATCAAGACACATAAGGGCCTAACTGGTTCATTATCGGTTTGGAAATCAGACAGTGGTGAGACGGTGTTACTTGCCGAAGGACCTATTGATTGGGTTTAAGTTTTTTCGAGATTAACTGTCATTTCTAAGATTGAAGTTTTGTTGAAACAGCACTTAGTGATCTTTGTTTTAGGCTTATGTTATGAAAATGAATCCCGTTGTTTACTTT